>NZ_BAAAXG010000003.1 GCF_039535475.1 Streptomyces showdoensis
GTGAAGCCGCGGTCGGCGAGCCCGGCGAGGAGCGTGTTGCGGATCCGCCCGAAGGCGGTTTCCTGATGGTGGTTACGCCCAGGCCACATCGGTGCAGGAAGGGTTGACGAGTTCAATGGAAGTCCTGTTCATGAGCCTCCACCGTATCCTTGAAAGAACGGTGGAGACTTTACGGAAGCATGCCCGTGTATTCAGCGCCGACCGTGTCCGCCAAAGTCTCAAAACAAGAGCATCGTGCGTACCACCGACCTGGCCCGCCGGCACGGCATCTCACCCAGGCGGTCCGCAACTACGAGGCCGACGGCTGCCTCCCGCCCCCGGCGCGCACCCCCAGCGGTTACCCGGTCTCACCGAGACCCACGGCCGGCGGCGCTCGACGCTATCTCGCCCTCGTCCGGGCGTACGGGCACGCCACCGGCGGCCGGATCATAAACGCGCTGCAACTCGGGCGCGCTCGACGCCGCCCTGACCGCCGTCGACCGGGGCCAGCACGCCCATGTCGCTCCGCGACCGGGAGACCCTCGACGCGGTGGCTCGCGGCCGTGGAGCAACCTGCTGTGCCACCTCCGGCCGAGCGCCCCGCGCCGGGCCGGACACCCGCCGACGGTCGGCGAGCCTCGCCGCGCCGGCTCACGCGTCACCCGGGCGACCCCTCCTGCGCAACCTGGGAGGGGGGCCGGGATCCTCGCCCCCAGCGCGGGACGACCGCCACCCGGCCACCGCGGTCTACGGCCGGCCGACGTCCGCGACGCCGAGCTGGCGCACCATCCTGAGGCGCGGCGCGGCTACCCGCATGGACCGGATCGCCGAGGTGGTCCGGCAGATCCGTACGGCGGGCAAGGCACGCAGGCCGCTGGGCGCCGCCCTGGGAGGGTCGGGAGCGGCGGGCATACGGCACGACGGCTCGCCCATGCTGCAACCTCCTGGCCGCGCAGCCCTCGGCCGGTACTTACCTCGGACCCTCCGCCCGGACCCTCGATCCACTCCAGGCGCTAGTACTCTCCCTGGAGTACGCGCGACGGCCGGACGACAGGGGTGACACACAGTCAGGACCGCAGCAACCCCGAGCACGCCCAGCTCGGCGCTCGTCGAACGCCCGCCACATCCGAGGTGCTCCCCACGATGGGGCCCGAGGCGCCCTCACCTAACCACCTCCGCGACGGCTGGACACCGCAGCCCGCACTGAACCACAGCCCGGCACCCCCAAAGCGTCCAACTACTTCGCCAACCGCGACGACCTGCTGACTCACAGGCGGGCGCCCGGGTCCAACGAGCGCGCTCCAGGCCGGCGAGCCGACCATACGAGCGGCGGGACGGCGAGCACCGGACCTCGCCACGTAACACCGTGCTGATGAAGGATCTCGTCGGACCCGGTCATCGCCTCCGCACCGCCTAACCCACTCGCCCTCCTGGAACTGCGCCTGGAGGCGACACCCTGCGCTCCGGAGCTGCGCCATCTGCTCACCGAGCGGATCCGCGCCGACGTCGAGGCCAACGTCGCCTAAACACGAGGCCCTCGGGTCTCCCCGGCGACGCAACCGCCCGTCCACCCCCCCCCCCCCAAACTGCTGATCCCCTGGCCATTCAACTGGCTGACTCGTCGAACAGCTCCGCTCCCCCTACGTCTTCTAACCGGGTAGGAAGCGCGAAAACAGCTCAATCGCCGCGCCCGTCGACCGCATCGTCGGCGGCCCCCGGCTGAGGCACCTCCGTGCGGGGGCTCAGAGCCCTCGGCGAACCACCCCGCCGCCAGCTCGCCACACCGTCTCCAACTGTCCCGGCTCCTCGAAGAGGATGCCCCCGCGCCGGCAGGTGACGAGCCGGTGCTCGCAGCGACAACGGCACCCTCGCTGGGCCCCTCACGTTGAAGATCGAGGACCAGGGGTCCGCGCTCCGCCGACATCAGCAGGTGGGCGCCGTCACCTCCGGGCAGCCGCTCGCTTCCGCGAGGTCGGGGCGCCCGCCAACCTGAGACCCAAAAACCGCGGCCACACTACCCAGTCGTCCGTTCGCGGCGGCCCACAGCGCGGACTCCGCTGCATCCCGTACAATCAACTGGCTCACGAAGTAAACCCCGTGCTCAGGGCGCCCGCACCGTACCTAGCCTGTGAGCCAGATCGCCTCGACTGCCGAGCCGCCGACGCGAGCAGCGGTGTCGAAGCACTTGGCGCGGTCGGCCGCCTCGGCCTCGGTGAGCAGGTCGAACAGGAGCGTGCCGGAGGCCGCCCCCCGGTTCAGGGCGCGGGCGGCTGACGCCAGGTTTCGGGGCGCTGTGCCTGGCTGCCTGCCAGCAGTGACCGTCGCGAACAGCACGTCCCTGGGCCCGTCGGGGAACGTCGAGCCGTCGCCGGCCAACCTCATCCCCGACAGCGATGATGCGCACCTCGGCGTCCTCCGCGTACCCCCACCCCGTCGCCGCGCCCGCCATCCCGGCGCGCACCGCGCAGCACACCGCGACGCCTCCTCGTCCTGGTCCTGAGAAGTCGTGTATAACTGCCCCCGATCGCGTAGAAGAGTCTGGGGTTACGCGCACGCTGTACTCTCGTCGCCGCGCCCCCGCGCGCGCGACCACATTCGTGCTGCGCGAACCCGGCACGCGCGAGTCACGGATCCTGGCGAGGCGGCGCCCCGTGTTACCCGTACGACCTGGCAGGTCGGCGAGGCGCGTATGGCTCCGGTTGGCGCGCCCGCGTCGTCCCGACGACGCGATGCTGCCACGGGGTCTGCGGCGCCGGGGCCGCCGCGTAGCGTGCCGGTCCGCTCTCACGTACGGCCCGTTCCAGCGTCTCCACCCTTTCGGCCAGGGCCTGGTGGACGGGGGGGGGCGGGAGACACCGGGGCGTCCGGAGACGGTACCTTGAGTCGTTTGAGGACCGCGTGACTGCCGTCCGCTCTCAATTCGTAAGGCATTGCCCGATCGCCCCCATGGCGAGCTCACGGCCTGGTATACTGGTCACGCCGAGTCTTGCGGACGAGGCAGATGTTCGAGGGGCGCGCGTCAGTATGCGCGTCGGCGACCATCGGCGGCGACGGGCGCTTCCTCTCGCTGGGCGATCCCAGGACGACCGTCCTGTCCCCTAGCGACCGGTGATCCTTGGGTGCCGGGCCCGAGCCGGCGGCCTCCCGCTTGCTCGGCTCGTGTCGGTGAAGTACATGTCTCTTACATTGTTCCGCCTTCCTGGCCCGGTTACGTCGAACGCGGGACACGGCAGTCAGGAAGGCTCTGTGGGCCCGACGGATAGGGGTAGGGGTACACTGTGGCAATCGTGGGTCCCTCTGCCGAGGATCATTCGTCTCCCGTGGTAGGACTAGTCGCCTGGTCAGACCGTCCTCTGTCCCAGTATATCACACCCAGGTTAGTCCCGGAACGTCATGCTCTTCCGATGCCCGTGCTCGTCCGGGTGATACGGTAGTCGCCGTCGAGGATACTCATTACAACGGAACATTCGCGTAGCAGGGTCGGACGGCGGATAGGATGGACGGTGGCTCTCGCGCGCGGCTCGGGGATCCCGCTGTGGTGCTAGGCTGCAGAGATCGTTCGTAAACAGAGCGGAGCTTGATATCCGGAAATCTTTCGCAGTTTGTCTCCCTTGTGCCCTTCTTTATCGACTCGTCTAACTCGTCCCGCCGTGCAGTTACTCGCCTACGGCTTGCTTGGCCTCTGTACCCTGGGCCGTGCCTTCAGCCCAGCGAGCGGCCTGAGCCACGTAACGGAGTTCCTCTTGACGCCTGCTGTACGTGTTGCGTGTGTCTCATACAGCGTGACGACCAGCGTCCTCGTGTGCGGCTTCCTGTGCGGCCTTCCAGCATCCGAGTACCAGCCGTCCCGCCCGTGGACCGCGATGCGCTGCGGAGTCGTCGCTCGACGACTTTCCGCGACGCGGGATGTGTCGGTCCTTGCATACCTCTGAGTCCGCGGAGTCGGACGGCAGCGGGAGCTGACGGGGCGTGCTGGACGTTCGGCCTCGGTCCCGCATCGGCGACCGTGCGTCCGTGGCCCCGGGCCTGAGCACCGATCGACAGTTATCAACAAAGAGTCTTCACCGGGCCTTGGCCGTCCCTCCAGCCCGGTGGAGCGTGCGTGTGGCTCGGATCGAACCTGGACTGAGCCCGTCGCATCACGAGTGCTACATTAGGTGGGTTCGCACGCTGGCTCGGGCCGGGGCGAGCGCTGGCGCAGGGTAACGTCCCGTATTTGCTGCTACAAGTCCACATCTGTAGTCGGCTCGGCGACTGGATTAACGTCCTTGTCCGTCAGTTCCAACGGGCATCCACTGGTAGGAACCCGGTGGCGCCTACGCTCGACAAGTCTCTTGCATAACTATTGTTCAACTGTTGAGTGTTGCTGCTGGACGCATCCGACCTCCCGAGGACGCTCGCATGCCCGGTCATCGACCCTGCGCCTTTCTTAGTCCACTCGCTTGTTCGGGCTCGCAGTGGACAGCCGCGGCTTGTTTTTGAGTCTACTCCAAACAAACACCAACTACATCTGGGCCGGGCTGCTCCTGAGAAGGTCACCGGACAGGACGCGCCCCGGAGGCCTACATCACCCGGTGCCTACGTGATCTTTCCGTCCGGCTCGGCTGCGCCACACGTACTAACCCGTCCTCGCCGTCCCTCAAGGGGCCGTCCCACCGCGCGCATGTACGCATGTCCTTCTTCGGCCTGATCGCCCGCTGCGGGGCTACGAAGCGACGTTATCCTGTTACCCGTATTGTCGTTGGGCGGGCCGGCCGGGGCAGATGGGTCGACTACCGACGACCTCCAACAGAACCTTCTATACCGCAAGCTGCTCGTCGGCAGGCTGATCGGCAAGCGGGCGCTGCGCGAGATGAAGACGACGGTGCCGTGTGGGGTACGAAACGGCGGCCGTGCGAGGAGGTCCTGATGCGGGTACGTCCCTCGGTATCTTTTTAACACGCTGCGGGATGCCGAGGCGGCGGCTGGTACTTTGGGGCCTACGACGTGGCGCGGTCTTCTGTCTTCGGGCACGCTGGTCCCTCGCCACGGAGGACTGCCTGCCGTGCCAGGGTCTCCCTGGCGTACAACCTACTATGAAGTACCAGCGCTTTCGACGAGCAGTGGGACAGCAGGCTGCCGGACTCCGATCCACGCCGCCTATTGGTACGCGTACGTGAGACGGGCGCGCTGAGGCGGCGCCCCCGCCGTATCACAGGCGGGGCTGCTGGACTCCGCTCCGGCAACCCGGCGGCCCCGCGCTGGTCGACCGCTGCCGAGTGCGCTGACCTCGGGGTGACCGGGGCGGCACGGTCATGATCCGGAGGACACGGCCGGTTAACGGCCCGCCCCAGGGCTCCGCCGCGGGTGATCGTGGCGTCCACCAGTGGTGCGATCTGCGTCGACGCCGGCGGCTCCGAGTGTTCGCCGGGGCGCGGTGGTTCCAAGCCACTACATGGGCCGATGAAGGTCCTCCGTCTTCCACGGCGTCGGTGCAACGGCAGAGCGGATCTCCTTCGACATCTCCAACCGCCCCCGCCCGTTCAATGTTGGGGCGCCGACCCGTGTCCGAGCCCGTTGGCGGCAGCAGGCCCCGCAGACACAGCGCGGCCCCGCGGACGTCGCGCCCACTCTGTACACGGGGTGTTCCTGCCAGCCCCCACTCCGTCAGGACCCTCCCGGCCTGGCGAGATGGACCCGAGGCCAGCAACGTCAAGGGGCTGCCCGCATGCGGCGCCATGTGTGTCCAGCCAAACACGTCGGGCAGGATCGCCGCCGAGCCCTGCCGGGGAGCGGCCCGCTTCGCGGGCGTGGCGGGCCGCATCGCGTCCAGCCGTCCGCGACGAGCCCAGTCCACCGGGACGGACAGCAGCCGCCGCCAGTCGCCAGCCTAAACCTCCCGTAACCGGCGGGCGCCCTCTGCCCAACGGCCCACGATCTCCTGCCAGGCGGCCGCTCCGTCGAAGGAACTACGCGGCTTCGTGGTGAGGAGCTCGGAGCGTGACGACGCCTGCATAGACAGCCTCCATACATAATTCGTACTGATACTCATATGAATGTGTCTTTGTCCGACACTACCTTGAACCCAAATCGAAACACAAGCGCAACAGCCGCACCAGACATACCGTCGTGCCCGAGTTCCCTATGCACGAAGGAGCACACGACGCATGAAGCGCCGTACTAGCACCGTTATGTGGGCCGGCAGCTCGCGACGCAAGCTTGTGTCGCCTCCGGCCACTACGTGACGCTCGGCTCCAGTCCGCCGACCACGCCGGCCGCGACGGCCCTTGGCCGCGGAAACGACTCGGCGACAAGCACGTTCGCCGCGGCGGCCCGCCGGGCCGACTGGTGGTCCACGCCACCGCCGCCTGGTGTCCGACTGTCCGCACCTGGAGGCGGCGGGTGAGAGAACCTGGACGGCAAGGTCGTCTCGACGTGTCCCAACCCCCTGGACTTCTCGCCGGCTTCCCCCCCGCTGGCGACCCCGGACGGCGGCACCTCGCCGAGCAGAATCCAGCGCCCTTTCCCAGGCCGCGCGTCGTAAAGACCCTCAAAACCATGACGAACACGTTGTGGTGGAGCAGCCCGCCGGTCCCCCGGTGACCACGTCGTCTTCGTCTGCGGGGACGACGAGGATCCAAGCTGACCGGATCCCGCAGCTGCTGGCCTCCTTCGGCTGGCCGCCGCCCGATCCGTCGACCTCGCGCGACCTGTCGGGCGCCCCGGGCACCGAACTCCCTCCGCCTTCTCTGCTGCGCCTGATAGGCACCCTGGGCACCGGGGACTTACACTTCGGCGATCCTCAAGGCCTACCGCCCGAGACCCGGCTCAGACACATCCATCACGCCCGCCGCTCCGTACCCGTAAGGTATCGGTGGTTGAAGAGCTCCGCGATCCGATCGGCGGGAGCAGCCCCTTCTCGAGGTACGATTTTCCGCACCCTCTGAGCGGCCAGGTCCCAGCGACCTCCTTGGCTAACGCCCTTGGCCGCGGTGTAGCCCATGTCGCAGGGTTATTGGCGGACTCGCCTACAATCCCAGAAAGCTTTTTTATTTGCCTCGACGCATACGCGCAGCACAGGGTCCAATCTCGACGTCTGCGGTACGGATGCCCCGTGACACGCGCTCGGCCAGCGTCAGACAGGCCGCCCGACAGCGATCATGCTCTTCGACGCGCGTGGAGAGATGACCGGCTCGAAGGCGTTGAGCTGCAGCTGACCGCCCTCGGCCGCCATCGTGATGGTCATCTGTCGTTGCCGTGATCACCTCGAAGGCGACCTGGTTGAACGACATCGGGGATCACCGTTTGACCTTGTGCCCGGCATGATGCTCGAACCGGCCTGCACGGGCGGCAGGTTGATCTCGCCGAAGCCCGCGCGCGGCCCCGCAGACAGGAGCCGCAGTCGTTGCAGGTCTTGGAGAGCTTCACGGCGATCCGCTGAGGACCGCGTGAGTAGCTCACGAAGGCGCCGCAGTCCCCTGGGTGGCCTCGACCAAGGTTGGCGAGGTCACCAGGGGCAGACCGGTCAGCCCGGCGAGATGCCGCCGGGCGGTCTCAGCGTAGCCGGGCGCGCTCGAGCGGTTGAGCCCGGTCCCACTGAGTGGCCTGGCCCCCAGAGATTGATCTCGTGGAATCAGCTCGATCGCCTACGGCCAGCCGCCCCCGGTCCTTCCTCCAGCCATCACCCCTATCTTACGATGGTAGAAACTCCTTGGCCCAGGGTCATGGGACACCGCGCCTGGAGCTGGGTGCGCCCCATCTGACCACGCCTGCCCGAACTCGGACGGCCTTCTCGGCGAAGGCGTCCTGGAGCACAGGCCATCGCCCGCAACAGCTCGCGCCCCCCCGCGCCGATGGCGGCGATCCGGATGGCGGTCGGGTAGACGTCGTTGGTCCGACTGCCCGAGTTGACGTCCTCGTTGGGGTGCAGCGCGCGTAGTCGCCCTTCTCGCGCCCATCACTCAGGCCGGTTGGCGACGACCTCGTTGGCGTTTCATGTTGGTGGAGGTCCCGGCGCCGCCTGGGACGACGTCCCACGACGAACTCCTCGTGCAGCGCGCCCGCCCCGGATCTCGCGGCAGGCGGCGACGATGGCGCGGGCCTTCTCCGCGGGAGCAGCCGAGCTCCTCGTTGGCGAGGGCGGCGGTTCCTTCAACGAGCCGGCGAGCGCGTCGATGAGCAGCGGATAGACCGAAATCGGCACACCCGTGATGGCGAAGTTCTCCCCGAGCCCCGCGCAGCGTAATGCACCACCCCATAGGCCTCGGCGGGGACATCCGTCACCCCAGCAGGTCTTGCTCACGGCGGACGGACGCGACGGAGAGGGATCACGGCGCCTTCGCGACGGGGAGGGAGGGTGGGTACGCGGCGGGGAGGGGTCCGGGGTCGGAGCGGGGCAGGGTGTCCTGACGTGGCGGCGCCCGTACCGGCGGACGAGGTGGAAGGGTCGCGGTCCGGACACCCCTGACCCCGCGGAGGCCCCGGACCCCGTCTCGCCCCCCGGGACAGCGCGAACGCCGCCCATCGTGATGGACCCTTGCGTGTCCGTACGCGCAGCCACAGCGAACGTCAGTGGAGCTCGTGACGGCGGCGAGCAAGCGAACTTCCGACCGCACCGGCCCTTCGAGCAGCTGTCCCAGGGCAAGAAGCCGTACGCGTCTCGGGCGAGGGAACGTCGGCCAGCAGCGCGGCCAGCGCGCGATTCGGCGCCTAGCCCGGGACGCAGCGTCCCGGCGAGCCACCGCAACCGGCGGCGGCAGACCGCAGATCGACGACTCACCGCCGCCCGTGTAGACCTCCGCGACCGAAACCGGACGCGACGCGCGTGGACAGGACCACGAGGACGCCCTTGACACCCGCGTCGGGACGGCCGGGGCTATCTCGGCGTGGCCGTTGCCCGCACCGGTCCCGACGAGGAACCGACGCCCCGGGCCCCGGCGGCGACGGCCAGCGTTTCAAGGCGAGCAGCGGATCGGCGTCGGAGTGGTGTCAACCGATGTCGAAGCGGGGCACGGGCCGCCCGCGGCGGGCACGGGCAGCGGCGCCGGCCGCACGGGCTCACGCGCTCGATGTCGACCTGCCGAAGCCGAGCCGAGCCCCCCCCCGATCCGCCGGAGGGGATCTCGAACGGGTCGGCGGCCAGTCTTGTGTACTGACGGATGCCAGGAGCGGGGCCGCGTGGACCAGGCCGTCGAAGACTACGAGGACTCCGAGGCCGCGCACGGTGGCGGGCCGACCTGGACGCGCGTAAGTTACCGAGGCACCCGCCGCCGTCGCCGGTGCCGATAAGGCCGCTTGGTGCCTCCGGTAAGAACTACGGGCGCGGGTCGGAGTGGTGAGGTCCAGAAGAAGCGGACTCCTCCAGCGTGTCGGTCCCGTGCGTGACGAAGATGTGGCCCGTAGACGACCGGGGTCGGCGAGCGTCTCTCGACCCGCCGCAGCACGCGAGCTGGCGTCGGTGTCATCCGGGAGCTGTTGACGTTTTAAGAGGTCGATGACCTCGACTCCACGGCGTCGGAACGCCAGCGGTGGCACGAACGTCCGTCACCGGAGGCTTCCGGCGGCGTATCGCTCCCGTCCACGGCTCGCGATGGTGCCCGCCCGGTGCTGATCACATACGATGCGCGAGGCCTTTGCGTCCGCGCGTCCCACTTCATGACCACGTGATACGCGCACCTTTCCTGAAAACGCCCAACGATGGCCAATCGCCCAAGCAAGGCCGATTGCGATTTCTCTACCCTGAATCAGACTCCGTGGTGAATAATTGCGCCATGGACGCGCCAATCCGATCTCCAGACTTGCGCAGAGCTCCAGAAAGAGGCCGGCTTGAACACAACCATGAGCTCGCCAAAGCGGATCGGCCTCACCCCTCGCCCTGCATGCGCCGCGGTCCGCCCTGGAACAGGACGGCCTGATCCAGGGTACCCAAGGGCGTCATCGACCCGCCCCCCGTACGGCCGGAGCTTTCGAGTCCTGTATCGGTCGAAGTGAAGCGAGACCGGGAGACGGTCGATCCGTTCGAGGAGGCCGCTGCATGGACATCCCCGACGTCATCGAGGTCTTACCGCCTCCTTCGGCAGCCCCGTCTGCCTGCTGCGATCGAGGTCGCGGACCTCGCGCGTACAGCTTCCTGTGGATCGAGCGGCTGACCACCCTGGCGGGGGCACGGAGGTGAACTCCCATATCATCATGAAGCGGGTCAAAGAAGCCCAAGGCGCCTCCCCTGTCGACCGCTGACCTGACATACTGAATCCAATTCCGCCCGGAGCAACGGCATTCCTGTGCGGGATTCTGGTCTATGTAGCGCGTTCATCGACGCGTGACGGTGGACGGTCCTGTGTCCCCTACGTTCTACGTGCTGCGCGATAAGTGGGCCTGCCCTGCACCACCGCCTTATCCGCCACGCGCCTCATCACCCCTACACGAGTCTTAATACTATGCTCGGACTCAACAAGGTCCCACCCGCCGCCGCTTCGCCGCCCTGACCGCCCTCGTCACCCTCGTCGCGGTCCGCGGCCCTGCCGCCGCGCCTACGCCAGGCACAGTCACGGAAACGCCGCCGCCCCGCTGCTCTGTTGCTGTTCGAACAACTCCAAGGTCTGTATACCGGTCCGAACTCAGCCGACTGGATCATCGGCACCGACCAGCCCGACCCCCGTCCCCAAAACGCCCCTCCCCCTCGGCAGTACCGAATCCTGGACCGGGCCCATCTCGGCCTGGTGCGTGCACTTCATATTGCAGCGGACCCGGCCGGGCTTCACGCGCTCATACGCTGCCATCGGGCGGCACCATTGCACTGTACGGCACGACCGCCGCCCACTGCCTGCATGACTTCGACACCTTTCGTGCTTCAGCCCGGACGGTCCGACGTTGCGGTCTCACGCGAGCGAGTAAGAACCGCACGTTGGGGAGGGTAGGGTCGGGCTAGACCTTCGTGCCCAGAACGGCTTCTCTGGCCTGGTTTTCCGTCGATCTCCCGACCTAGTGACTGCGCGAACAGCCGACCGCCATAAACAGACGACGGCTGGGGACGCGCCTGGAGATCATATCAACAGCCTACCTGATGGGGACAAACGGCGTCGGTGACGACGACGGGCCCGTTCTGTGCTTCTACACAGCCCCCTTTAGAACACCCACGTCACGGTGTGCGCACGGACGAACCCCGGGCGATCGCCCGACTGAAAAATACCGCCGGAGGCCCCGTCCCGTGAAGCGGCACCTCGGCAGACGGTTTGAACCGGCCGCCATCACTTACCTCTAGCCCGTGGCGAGACCAGTTGGCACCGACCACCTCGAAAGGCGGCCGACAACACCCGCAATGCCGTCGCGAGTACTGGTCTACCGCACTCGGCTCCTCCTCCCCCCGTGACGAGCTGGCGCGTTTCTGCTTTCGCGACCAGCGCCTTCGTGCGGAGGGGAGCGCGTGTGCGCCGTCGCCGTGTTGGGTCGACAGTGCTCTCTGCGCCTGTCTACGACGCACCTGTGTTGCCATGTTTCCGGCAACACGCTTTAATGTCGACGGCTGGGAACGTACCGGCCTATGCCGTGGGACGACGCGCGCTCGCCTCACGGCCTCACCGACTTGGCTGTTCTGACTGCGACCACCGTGCGTGGGCGTCGGGTTTGGCGAGCACCTGCACCGCCGGCCACTTTGCATCGCTGTCAACCCGGGCTGTCGAGGTCGGGCGACATGACACTGTCCTGGACCGCCTCGTCTCGGTCGATTCATTATCATTCGACACCGGGGCCCGGCCCAACCGAGCTACTCCAAGTCATGGCCGAGAGGTTAACGGCCACTCCGACCAACAACCGACACGCTCGCCAGACGGGACGATCCCAGGCGTCTACACCGACGGCCGCCCTCAAACCATTCCAAACCCGACATCGCACGGCCGAGACCACAACGACTGACCGCATTACGACCGCGAAGGTCCAGGTCCTCGACAGCGGCGGCACGTGCTGTCGACGCTCAGCGGACCCTACTCCAACCGTTTTGCCCACGCGTCGACGCGGTACGTCCAGCGCTCTCTTCAGCTGGCCGGGTACGCGAGGCATCTGGAGCCGTGACGCTGAGTTCACGTCGACGGCACGGAGGCCTCCACCCTCCAGACCTCCTTCGTCCTCGACGACACCCTTTTGCCGCGCTGCTAAGACCGTGGAGCTGACGCCCACGTCGCCGCGACGACCATCTGACGGCTATGCAACTCACCGCCCGAGAAAGGACCCCCAGGTCCGCTTGCGCAGCTAGGTCAGATGGAAGTGTGGGCAGCGCTGTCCCGCGCCGCTCGTCCGGCCTCACAGGCTCCCCGCCTCGCGCGCGACCCCGTCGAGCGCACTGCCCACCGCGTACGACCAGCACAGTAGTACACTAAGAACGACGGTCCGGGACAAGACGTAAGCGCAGCCTGAATGTCCTCGCTGCACACCTCCATCCTCGCAGCAGAGCAAGATCTCGGAGAACAATATCGTACGATACGACGCCGTCTGTGAACGCGCTTGAGAGTCACGGACAGACTTCTACGAACAACCTCCCCACGCGTAACGTGATCCTAGCGCGACAGTCGTGGCACCTGCGCGCAGCAAAGGACTCAACACGAGCGGTCGCCGTGAGCAACTGATAAACGAACGCGAGCACGTGTGGGCCTCCAGTCGCACGCTAGACCGGGCGCGCTCGGCACCAATGCGGCCGGCCCGGGCACGGACACCTGCACCACTGCGCGCGGCGACGTCACGTCCGAAATCAAAGAGTCGACGACGCATCGCAAGGCAACAAGAAGGACTTCGTGACGAACGGCGGCAGCGCGGGTCAGCGCGGCGCGCCGGTCAGCTACACGTCGACACGCAACTCCTTCGAAGCCGCGGACAGCGGACAAGGGCGACAGTGGCCTCCGCATGATCTCTTGTGAGCATGGCCGTATCCGGCTACGAGGGGGCACGACGACGCCTGGTCCGACCGTGGAGCCAACGAGAGGTCTCGACGCAGACAACGGCAGCGATCTTCAGTGGACCGCCTGTCCGATCCTGAAATGTCAGTGGAACGATATAGCAGGACACGTCACCGTAGCGCGTTCGAGGAACGCGCGCAACGACGATCATCTACACCAGCTACCATCGGCAACCGAACCGTTCGTCAGACCACCGTGTGAGGCGTCGAGGCGATCTGGCACCACTCGCGGATTCGGGCGCACGGTCGGCCCGCCAGGGTCCGGCGTGTCCGCGTGGACGTTCCATCCGAGCCGGGTCCGGCATCCTGTCGCGGACAGCGCATTGCTCCGGTGGGCACGACCGGGCTGGAATGCCGGCGTGTTTAAATCCGGCACCGGCCCCAATCAGGAAGCACATGACTCAGTCCCTGCCTCGTGACTGCTGCGCGAGCCCTG
This sequence comes from Streptomyces showdoensis, assembly GCF_039535475.1. Taxonomy (NCBI): domain Bacteria; kingdom Bacillati; phylum Actinomycetota; class Actinomycetes; order Kitasatosporales; family Streptomycetaceae; genus Streptomyces; species Streptomyces showdoensis. The sequence goes on from NZ_BAAAXG010000003.1 coordinate 13,338, forward strand.
TGGCCGAGGAATTCGTCTGACACACTACTGGGCCGCGAGGCACTGGCAGGACGGCAACTACGCTCGACAACGCTGACTGTCGCGGCGAGCCTGGACCACGGTCCGCGCACTCGCGGTTCGTCGTCCCTCGGCGGACACCTCGCTCACGTTACGCACGGCTGCGATACCGCGGCGCCGCACGGACCCTCGTCGTTGTCATAAATGGCCATGCAGCCGGCTCCGTGGTCTCGCCGCGGCGCGGCTTGCGCGTCAGCGGGTCGTGGTGCAGCTGCCCACGCAACGTGGCCCCTCGAGTTCGTCACGTGTGCGGTGTTCGCCCTGCTGCGCGCCGGGTGGCGTCCCGGGCCTCTGCCTACGTGTACTGTACGTCCCCGCACCTCGCCGAGATTGTCGCTCGCCTCCGCGCGGCTCACTCCAACAGGCGGTGTGCTACATATCGGACCGTCCGTACGTACGAGGGCTATTTCGACACACACGGCGATGGCCGCGGAGAATCGCCGCATGGTGACCACCTTCCTGCGCCGTGTGTTCCACCTACGAGCCGCCGGCACGCCTCGCACTTCTCCCTGACGCGGCGGCCTGACCACCGACCGAGAAACGGGCGGACCACTACAGTGCGCTGGACTCGATCTGACGCCCGCCCGAGCCGGCGGCTTCGCGCAGGTGGACGTCGGACCAGGAGCGCTGCTCCTAGGTCCGTCGTGCGACCGGCTGTGCCATTGATTAGGTCGGACACTTGGAGCGTAGACACACTGTGCACGAGCTGAGACGCCTCTACAGGCGCGGCGGCCAGCGCCGAGCTGGTGGCAGCTCGCAAACGTAGTGCGCGTGAACGAGACGTGTACCTGTGCCGCGTCTCTCGCTTTGTTACTGAGCCCGCCGTCGGTCCAACTTCTGGCCTTCGCGCTGCCCCGTCATCCTGGGCTATCCCTCAGCCGTCGCGGAATAACAGGGCACCGTCGTGTCCTGCGACATCTGTCCACCGCGGACCCAGGTCGGAGATGCCTGCCGGTCATACGCAGTGCGGGAGTCGGGTGCACCGCGCGTCTGTTTCTGTCAGTCCATTCGCCCGGAGCTGGTCTGACGCGCATCTCCTCGTCCGGTGAGCCACATGCCACGCCGACTGAGCAGCCTGCGCTCGTGTCCAGATCGGACGGGCCCGCCGCTGCCCCAGGCCGCTGGGACGGCCGAGCGCGTGGCCCCGACTGGAACTGCCGCCTGCAGCAGGTGTTCGTCCTGCCGATGCGCTCGTCACTCACCGCCGACGACCGCTGACGAGACGCGTGCTCACCTACGCACGGCCAGCCCGCTCTCACCCCTGACGACCGTGGCTCCGCATCAGTCTGCGCGCCGACGGCGAAGGACGTTGCCGACTGCACCCACGGCCACGCGTGTCGGGGGTGCCGTATCGGCCGACGTCCTCGCCGTCGGCGCCGACGATGCGGAGCCGGTCGTCGGGGGAGAGCGGGCGGCCGTGCGAGGTGAGCACGGTCTCGTCCGGGTCGTCGGGGCGGGTGAGGACGAGGACGCCCTCGGGCAGGTCGAACACTGCTGCAGGCGGCAGGCCAGTTCGAGGGGCCACGCGCTCGGCCGTCGGCCGGGGGCAGCGGGGCCCCGCCGATCTGGACGAGGCGCAGGCTGCTCAGGTCGGCGGCGGTCCGCGGACGAGGAGTGCGCGTCGAGCCAGCTCCGGGGCGATGGACGGGGTCACCGACGTCACGGTCACCCGCTCCCGCGCGATGACCGGCAGGCACTCCGCCGGCGTCCGCGGTGTCGGTCAGCACGACGGTTGCCGCCCGCGGTGAGGGTGCCCAGGATGCCGGGGCAGCCGAAGGCGAAGTTGGACGAGGCGGGGAGCGCGGCCAGGTACACGTCGTCCCGCGTCAGCGCCACCAGCTCGGCGGCGGCCCGCGCCTGGTAGGCGTAGTCGTCGTGGGTGCGCGGCACCAGCCGGTCGCCCGACGGCAGGAGCAGCGCCACCTGGTCCGCGCCCTGCGCGAGCGCCGGCTCGGGCGGGGCGTCGATCGAGTCCAGTCGGACTGTAGTGGCAGCCCGCCGGGTCGGTGGTCAGGCCGCCGCCGTAGGGGGGAGGCGGTGCCCGGCGGCTCGTAGGGTGAACACCCGGCGCAGGAAGGGGTCCTGGGCGGCGATCTCCGCGGCCATCGCCGTGTGGTCGAAGCCCTCGTACGTCGACGGTCCGATGTAGCCCACCGCCTGGGTGAGCCGCGCGAGGCGGGACATCTCCGGGGGCTGCGGTGCGTCATCGGGCAGAGGACCGGGACCACCCCGGCGCGCAGCAGGGCGAACACCGCCACGACGAACTCGGGCACGTTCGGCAGCTGCACCACGACCCGCTGACCGCGCCGCAGCCCGCGCAGCCGGAGCCCGGCGGCCATGCGGTCCGCGCGCCGGTTCAGCGCCGCGTACGTGAGACGGGTGTCGCCGTGGACGAGCGCGGTGCGCGGACCGTGGTCCAGGGCCCAGCCGCGCAGCAGGTTGTCGAGCGTGTTGCCGCGCCAGTGCCCGGCGGCCCAGTAGTGGTCGACGAATTCCTCGGGCCAGGGCTCGCAGCCGTCAAGCAGGGAGGTCATGTGCTTCCTTCGGGGGTGCCGGTTACCCGGGCATTCCAGGCCCGTCGTGCCCCCGGAGGCAATGCGCTGTCCGGACCAGGGATGCCGGACCGGCTCGGTGGAACGTCCAAGCGGACACGCCGGACCCTGGGGGCCCGGCGTGCGCCCGATCCGGGGTTACCAGATCGCCTCGACCCACTCCGGGTGGTCGACGAACGGGTTCCGGTTGCCCTGGTAGCTGGTGTAGATGACGTCGTTGCGCCGTTCCTCGAACGCGCTCGGCGGGTCCTGCTCGTTCCACTGCTTCAGGATCGACAGGCGGCCCATGAAGGGGACGCTGCCGTTGCTGGTCGACTCGTTGGGCTCCAGGTCGGCCCAGGCGTCGTCCCCCTCGTACCGGACGGCCATGTACAGGATCATGCGGGCCACGTCGCCCTTGTCCGCGTCCCGCGGCTCGAAGGAGTTGCTGTCCGTGTAGCTGCCCGGCGCGCCGCTGACCGCGCTGCCGCCGTTGTCGAAGTCCTTGTTGCCGCGGATGCTGTTGACCTGGACGTCCGCCGCGCGCAGGTGGTGCAGGTCGGTGCCCGGGCCGGCCGCGGTGCCGAAGTCGCCGTGCGACTGGGCCCACACGTGCTCGCGGTTCCAGTTGCCCACGGCGCCGCCGTTGAGGGTCTTGCTGCGCGAGGTGCCGCTGTAGAGCAGGATCACGTTCGCGGTGTTGTTCGGGTCCTGGTCCGTGACCTTCAGCGCGTTCCAGACCGCGTCGTACGAGATCTTGCTCTGGCTGCTGATGATGGTGTGCAGCGAGGACTTCAGGCTGGTTCCGGTCTTGCCGACCGCGTTCTTGTAGTACGTGCTGTCGTACGCGGTGGTCGTGGCGCTCGCCGGGGTCGCGGCGAGGGTGGGGAGCGTGAGGCCGACGAGGGCGGCGGACAGCGCTGCCCACACCTTCCATCTGCCTATCTGCGCAACGGACATGGGGGGTCCTTTCTCGGGGGCGGGTGGTGCGGTGCCGTCGTGGGTGCGCGGGGTGGGCGTCAGCCCACGGTCAGCGCGGTGTCGTCGATGACGAAGGAGGTCTGGAGGGTGGAGCCCTCCGTGCCGGTGAACCTCAGCGTCACGGTCCGGCCCGCGTACCCGGCCAGGCTGAAGGAGCGCTGGACGTAACCGCTCGACGCGTGGAGGTTGGAGTAGGTCGCGAGCGTCGACAGCACCGTGCCGCCGCTGTCGAGGACCTGGACCTTCAGCGTGTCGTACGCGGTCGTCGTGGTGGTCTCGGCCGTGTCGATGCGGGTGTGGAAGGTGAGGGCGGCCGTCGTGCAGCCGGCCGGGATCGTCACCGTCTGGGCGAGCGTGTCGGTGTGGGCGGAGCCGTAACCGCTCAGCCATGCCTTGGAGGAGCCGGTGCGGGCCGGGCGCCCGGTGTCGCTGGTGATGACTCCGGACGAGGCGGTCCAGGAGGTGTCGCCCGACTCGAAGCCCGGGTTGGCGAGCAGCTGGCCGGCGGTGCAGGTGCCGCCACCCCCGCCGCCCCCGCCGGTGGTCGCCTTCGACAGCCAGTCGGTGGCGTTGAGGGCGAGCGCCGCGTTCGTCCCGGCGGGGTCGTTCCAGCCGTCGTACAGCGTGTTGCCGGACTGGCCGGTGCCGTCGTCGACCGGCGAGCTGTCGCCCCACACGGCGACGCGCCCGCTGCCGAAGGTGCTGGTCGCGAAGAACGCGCCCGTCGTCCCGGAGGAGCCGGTGCGGTAGACCAGTCCCTTGACGGAGGGGTTGTCGGCCGGCTTCAGGGTGGCGGTGGTGCCGCTGCGGATGATGCTGCCGGTCACCTTGCCGAAGGTGCCGTTCAGGACGGGGTCGGCGGTGTCGGCGATCGCCCGGGGGTCGTCCGTCTGCACCGTGCCGGTGTCGAGGGTGAAGCCGAACGGGTCCGTGTCGTCGACGCCGTTGTCCGCCATCAGGTCGTTGATGATCTCCAGCGCGTCCCAGCCGTCGTTGTTGCGGTCGGCGTTCGCGTGGTCGGAGATCAGGAACAGGCCGCCGCCGTTCTGGACGAAGGTCATCACGGCGGTCTTCTCGCTCGCGCTGAGCCGCACGTTCGGCTCGGGCAGCACGAAGGTGTCGAAGTTCCGCAGGTCGGTGGCGGCGGTCGTGCCGTACGTGATGGTGCCGCCCGACGGCAGCGTCTTGAGCGCGTAGCGGCCGGTCCGCTGCAGTGCCACGCCCCAGGCCGAGATGGCCCCGGTCCAGTCGGTCTCTGCCGAGGGGGAGGCGTTCTGGGTGAGCGGGTCGGGCTGGCCGGTGCCGATGATCCAGTCGGCGTTCCCGGCGGTCTCCGCCTTGGAGTTGTCGAACAGCACGCGCAGCGGGGCGGCGGCCGTCTCCTGTGCCTGTGCCTGCGTCGGCGCGGCGGCCGCGGCCGCGACGAGGGTGCCGAGGGCGGTCAGGGCGGCGAAGCGGCGGCGGGTGGACCTTGTGAGTCCGAGCATCCGTCAGACCTCCGTGAGGGGGATGAGGCGATGTGGCGGAAAGGCGGTGCGGGCGCCCACTCTGCGCGCGTAGAACGTCGGGGACCAGACGTCCACGTCACGCGCGGTTGAACCGTACATGACCAGATCCCGCCCATGGAATGCCTTGCTCCGGGCGGAAGTTGGGATTCCGTATGTCAGGTCAGCGGTCGACCGGGAGGCCCTTGGGCTCCTTGACCCGCTTCATGATGATCTGGGAGTTCACCTCCGTGACCCCCGCCAGGGTGGTCAGCCGCTCGATCCACAGGCGCTCGTACGCCGCGAGGTCCGCGACCGCGATCCGCAGCAGGCAGCCGGGGCTGCCGAAGAGGCGGTACGCCTCGATGACGTCGGGGATGTCCTGCAGGGCCTCCTCGAACGCCTCGACCGTCTCCCGGTCGCGCTTCACCTCGACCGATACCAGGACCTCGAAGCTCCGGCCGACGGCGGCCGGGTCGATGACCGCCCGGTACCCCTGGATCACGCCGTCCTGTTCCAGCTGGCGGACCCGGCGCATGCAGGGCGAGGGGCTGAGGCCGATCCGCTGGGCGAGCTCCTGGTTGCTCAGCCGGCCGTCTTCCTGGAGCTCGCGCAAGATCTGGAGATCGATTCGGTCCATGGCGCAATTATTCACCACGGAGTTCATGATTCCGGGTAGAAATCGCAATCGCCTTGCGTGCCGATTGGCCTATCGTTGCGGCGTCTTCTCAGGGAAAGGGGCGTAAGGTCATGAAGTGGACGCGCGACGCCAGGCCTCGCCGCATCGTGGTGATCAGCACCGGCGGCACCATCGCGAGCCGCTGGACGGGCAGCGGATACGCCGCCGACGCCTCCGGTGACGACGTCGTCGCCACCGCGGCCGTTCCCGACGCCGTGGACGTCGAGGTCCTCGACCTCTTCAACGTCAACAGCTCCCGGATGACCACCGACCGCCAGCTCGCGCTGCTGCGCGCGGTCGAGGAGACGCTCGCCGACCCCGGCGTCGACGGCATCGTCGTCACGCACGGGACCGACACGCTGGAGGAGTCCGCGTTCTTCCTGGACCTCCACCACTCCGACCCGCGCCCCGTCGTCTTCACCGGCGCCCAGCGGCCCTTCGGCACCGGCGACGGCGACGGGCCCGGGAACCTCTACGACGCGCTCCAGGTCGCCGCCACCGTGCGCGGCCTCGGCGTCCTCGTCGTCTTCGACGGCCTGGTCCACGCGGCCCGCGGCACCGTCAAGACCAAGACCCTGGCCGCCGACCCGTTCGCCGACCCCTCCGGCGACCGGGTGGGGCGGCTCGGCTTCGGCCAGGTCGACATCGAGCGCGAGCCCGTGCGGCCGGCGCCGCTGCCCGTGCCCGCCGCCGGGCGGCCCGTGCCCCCGCGTCGACATCGTGATGCACCACTCCGACGCCGATCCGCTGCTCCTGAACGCGGCCGTCGCCGCCGGGGCCCGGGGCGTCGTCCTCGTCGGCACCGGTGCGGGCAACGCCACGCCCGAGATAGCCGCGGCCGTCGCCGACGCGGTGTCCCAGGGCGTCCTCGTGGTCCTGTCCACGCGCGTCGCGTCCGGTCCGGTCGCCGAGGTCTACACGGGCGGCGGGGCCGTCGATCTGGCCGCCGCCGGTGCGGTGCTCGCCGGGACGCTGCGTCCCGGGCAGGCGCGGATCGCGCTGCTGGCCGCGCTGCTGGCCGACGTTCCCTCGCCCGAGCGGCGTACGGCTCTGCTGCGGACGCTGCTCGAAGGGCCGGTGCGGTCGGAGTCCGTGCTCGCCGCCGCGCACTGATCCTTCGCGCCGCCTGCGCTGACGCCTGCGCTCGCGTTCGCGCCTCCCCGAGGGGCGACGGGGTCCGGGGCCTCCGCGGGGGCAGGGGTGTCCGGACCGCGACCTTCACCTCGCTCCGCCCGGTACGGGCGCCGCCACGTCAGGACACCCCTGCCCCCGCTCCGACCCCGGACCCCTCCCCGCCGTCGTCCCACCCTCCCTCCCCGTCGCGTAAGGCATGCCGTGATTCCCTCTCCGTCGCCGTCCGTCCGCCGTGAGCACGACCTGCTGGGTGACCGGGATGTCCCCGCCGAGGCCTACTGGGGGGTGCATACGCTGCGGGCTCGGGAGAACTTCGCCATCACGGGTGTGCCGATCTCGGTCTATCCGCTGCTCATCGACGCGCTCGCCGGCGTGAAGGAAGCCGCCGCCCTCGCCAACGAGGAGCTCGGCCTGCTCCCCGCGGAGAAGGCCCGCGCCATCGTCGCCGCCTGCCGCGAGATCCGGGGCGGCGCGCTGCACGAGGAGTTCGTCGTGGACGTCGTCCAGGGCGGCGCCGGGACCTCCACCAACATGAACGCCAACGAGGTCGTCGCCAACCGCGCCCTGGAGCTGATGGGGCGCGAGAAGGGCGACTACGCGGCGCTGCACCCCAACGAGGACGTCAACCTCGGGCAGTCGACCAACGACGTCTACCCGACCGCCATCCGGATCGCCGCCATCGGCGCGGGGCGCGAGCTGTTGCGGGCGATGGCCGTGCTCCAGGACGCCTTCGCCGAGAAGGCCGTCGAGTTCGGCGGCGTGGTCAAGATGGGGCGCACCCAGCTCCAGGACGCGGTGCCCATGACCCTGGGCCAGGAGTTCTCCACGTACGCGGTGATGCTGGAGGAGGACCGGGGGCGGCTGGCCGAGGCGATCGAGCTGATCCACGAGATCAACCTGGGGGGCCACGGCCATCGGGACCGGGCTCAACGCCGCGCCCGGCTACGCCGAGACCGCCCGGCGGCATCTCGCCGGGCTGACCGGCCTGCCCCTGGTGACCTCGGCCAACCTGGTCGAGGCCACCCAGGACTGCGGCGCCTTCGTGCAGCTCTCCGGGGTCCTCAAGCGGATCGCCGTGAAGCTCTCCAAGACCTGCAACGACCTGCGGCTCCTGTCTTCGGGGCCGCGCGCGGGCTTCGGCGAGATCAACCTGCCGCCCGTGCAGGCCGGTTCGAGCATCATGCCGGGCAAGGTCAACCCGGTGATCCCCGAGGTCGTCAACCAGGTCGCCTTCGAGGTGATCGGCAACGACATGACCATCACGATGGCGGCCGAGGGCGGTCAGCTGCAGCTCAACGCCTTCGAGCCGGTCATCTTCCACGCGCTGTCGAAGAGCATGACCTCGCTGCGGGCGGCCTGTCTGACGCTGGCCGAGCGCTGTGTCACCGGCATCACCGCCAACGTCGAGACCCTGCGCGCGAGCGTCGAGAACTCGATCGGTCTCGCGACCGCCCTCAACCCGCACCTGGGCTACACCGCGGCCACGGCGATCGCCAAGGAGGCGCTGGCCACCGGCCGCTCGGTCGCGGAACTCACCCTCGAGAAGGGGCTGCTCCCGCCCGATCGGCTCGCCGAGCTCCTCACCACCGAGTACCTGACGGGTACGACGGGCGGCGTGCTGGAGGTCTGAGCCCGGTCTCGGGCGGTCAGGCCTTGAGGATCCCGAAGTTGAAGTCCCCGGTGCCCAGGGTGCCCATCAGGCGCAGCCAGAGCGGCAGGAGGAGTTCGGTGCCCCGGGCGCCCGACAGGTCGCCGAGGTCGACGATCCGGGCGGCCGGCCAGCCGAAGGAGGCCAGCAGCTCGGTGACCGTCAGCTTGGCCTCCTCGTCGTCCCCGCAGACGAAGACGACGTGGTCACCGGGGACCCGGGCGGGCTCCACCATCACCGTGTTCGTCATGGTGTTGAGGGTCTTCACGACGCGCGCCTCGGGAAAGGTGCGCTGGATCTGCTCGGCCAGGCTGCCGCCGTCCGGGGTCTGCACCGCGGGAGGGAAGCCGGCCGAGAAGTCCAGCGGGTTGGACACGTCGACGACGACCTTGCCCGCCAGGTTCTCCGCACCCGCCGCCTCCAGGGCGGCCAGCGACACCAGGCCGCCGGTGGCGTTGACCACCAGCTCGGCCCCGGCGGCCGCCGCGGCGAACGTGCCGTGCGCCGCGTCGTGTTCCGCGGCCCAGGCCGTCGCGCCGGCGTGGTCGGCGGACCTGGAGCCGAGCGTCACCTCGTGGCCGAGCGCGACCAGCTTGCTCGCGAGCTGCCGGCCCACATCACCGGTGCCGAGTACGGCGATCTTCATGCGCGTGTGCTCCTTCGTGCCATAGGGGAACTCGGGCACGACCGTATGTCCTGGTGCGGCTGTTGCGCGTGTGTTTTCGATTCGGGCTCAAGGTCGTGGCGGACAAAACCGACATTCATATGAGTATCAGTACGAATATGTATGGAGGCTGTCTATGCAGGCCGTCGTCACGCCCGAGCTCCTCGACCACGAAGCCGCCGAGCTCCTCGACAGCGCCGCCTGGCAGGAGATCGTGGGCCGTTGGGCCGAGGCGCCGCCGGTACGGGAGGAGGCCGGCGACTGGCGGCGGCTGCTGTCCGTCCCGGTGGACCGGCTCGTCGCGGACGCGCTGGACGCGCTGCCGCCCGCCCCGCCCGCCGAGCGGCCGCTCCCCGGCAGGCTCGGCGCGATCCTGCCCGACCGGCTGCACACCTGGCGCCGCATCGGCAGCCCCGACGTGCGGCCCTCGGTCCATCTCGCCCACGCCCGGAGCGTCCTGACGGAGTGGGGCTGGCAGAACACCCCGTACAGACTGCGCGACGTCCGCGGCGCGCGCTGTGTCTGCGGGGCCATGCTCGCCGCCCACCGGCTCGGACACGGCAGCGCCCCCACCATGAACGAGGCGGGGGCGTGGATGCTCGAAGAGCTCCGCTCGCGCGGCTGGACCGGGCTCATCGGCCCGTGGAACCGCGCCCCGGGCCGGACCGCGGCCGACGCGCTCGCCCTGGTGGACGCCACGATCCGCCGCGCGGCCCGGGCGGGCCGTTAGGCCGTGTCCTCCGGATCATGCCCGGCCGCCCCGGTCACCCCGAGGTCAGCGCACCGGCAGCCGGTCGACCAGCGGCGGTGCCGCCGGTGCCGGAGCGGAGCTCCGCAGCCCCGCCGGGGCGGGGGCGCCGCTCAGCGCGCCGTCCACGTACGCGTACATGGCCGGCGTGATCGGGTCCGGCAGCTGCTGTCCCTGCTCGTCGAAGCGCTGGTACTTCATGAGGTTGTACGCCAGGGAGACCTGGCGGCGGCCGTCCTCCGTGGCGAGGGACCAGGTGCCCGCGCCGAAGACCGCGCCGTCGTGGCCCCAGTACCAGCCGCCGCTCGGCATCCGCAGCGTGTAGATCCCGAGGCCGTACCGCATCAGGGCCTCCTCGCCCGGCGCCGTGTCGTACCCCGGCACCGTCGTCTTCATCTCGCGCAGCGCCGCCTTGCCGATCAGCCTGCCGCCGAGCAGCTTGCGGTAGAAGGTGTTGAGGTCGTCGGTGGTCGACACCATCGCCCCGGCCGTGCCCGCCCACGACATGTCGTACGTGCTGTAGTCCCGCGGCGGGTCGATCAGGCCGAAGAAGGACTCGTACATCCGCGCGTGGGGGCCCTTGAGGGACGGCGAGGACGGGTAGTACGTGTGGCGCAGCCCGGCCGGACGGATCACGTGGCGGGTGATGTAGGCCTCGGGGTCCTGTCCGGTGACCTTCTCCAGGAGCAGCCCGGCCAGGATGTAGTTGGTGTTGGAGTAGCTGAACCTGCCGCGCTCCTGCGCCGGCGGGGCCGCGAGGCCGAGCCGGGCGAGCTCCTCGGGCTCGATGTGCCGCAGCCTGTTGCGGTCGAGCGTGGCGCCCGGGTCCTCCAGGATGCCCGGGAACGCCGGCAGGACGTAGTCGCCGATGCCGCTCGTGTGGTTGAGCAGCATCCGGACGGTCACCTTCGCGCCGCGCTCGCCGGTCACGAGCCCGGGGAGGTAGCGGCCGACGGGCGCGTCCAGGTCGATCCGGCCGCGCTCCACCTGCTGGAGGACGGCCACGGCCGTGAAGCTCTTGCTGATGCTGCCGATCCGGTGCTCCAGGCCCGGGGCCATCGGACGCCCGGTCGCCGTGTCGGCGAGGCCCGTCGCGCCCCGCCAGCTCTCCGCGCCGCTCCGGACCGAGGTGAAGGCCCCGAACATCCCGGCGTCGCGGAAGGCGTCGAGCGACGCCCGCAGCGCCTCGCGGTCCAGGGCGGGCGTGTGGCGGGCCGCGGCCGTCGTCCGCGCGGTGCCCGCGGTGTCGGCCGCCTGGGCCGGAAGCACGCCCAGGGTCAGGGCCAGCAGGGCGGTCGCGGCCACCGCGGTCGTCCGGGCCGGCTGCGTCAGGCGTAAGCGCATGGAATCCCCTCCGTCGTTCGGTCCGCGCCCGGGATCCGGGCGCGGACCGTCCATCCTCGCCGCCCCGCTCCGGGTCCGCGTCCTTCCCCCGGACGAGCACGGTCATCGGAAGGCATGACGTCCAGGGGACTAACCTGGGTGTATGGGCGGCGGTCTGACCAGGCCGTTCCTCCACGGAGACGTGATCCTCGGCCGGGGACCGGCCGGATCCCTCCCCTCCCGTCGGCCCGGCCCTGACTGCCCGTCCCGCGTTCGCGTCCCGGGCCAGGAAGGCGGGCAGGACATGTACTTCACCGACCGCACCGACGCGGGCCGCCGGCTCGCCGCCCGGCTCACCGGCCTCAAGGGGCAGGACCTGGTCGTCCTGGGGCTGCCCCGCGGAGGAGTGCCCGTCGCCGCCGAGGTCGCCGACGCGCTCGACGCGCCCCTCGACATCTGCCTCGTCCGCAAGCTCGGCGTGCCGTACCAGCCGGAGCTCGCCATGGGGGCGATCGGCGAGAACGGCGTCCGCGTCCTCAACGACCGGGTCCTCTCCGACGCCGGTGTCTCCCCGCAGGCCCTGGCCGAGGTGGAGACGCGCGAACGGGCCGTACTGGAGGAGCGGACCCGGCGCTACGCGGCGGCCCGCGGCGCCGCCGACCCCCGTGGCCGCACCGCCGTCGTCGTGGACGACGGGCTCGCCACCGGAGCCACCGCGCTCGCCGCCTGCCAGGTCGTACGGGCCCGGGGCGCCGCCAGGATCGTGCTCGCCGTGCCGGTCGCGCCGCACGACTGGGTCGCGCGCGTCGGGGGCGCGGCCGACGAGACGTACAGCGTGCGCGAACCCCAGCTCTTCTACGCGATCGGGCAGTTCTACACCGACTTCTCCCAGACCACGGACGAGGAGGTCGTCGCGTGTCTGCGGGCGCGCCGGGAGGGGCGCGGCGAGCGGGCCGGGTACGCGGAGGACGCCGAGGTGCGCATCCCGCTCGGCGGATCGGAGGCCGGCGGACGGCTCACGCTCCCCGAACGGGCCACCGGGATCGTGCTGTTCGCGCACGGCAGCGGCAGCAGCCGGCACAGCCCCCGCAACCTGGCCGTCGCCGCCGCCCTGAACCGGGCCGGCCTCGGCACGCTCCTGTTCGACCTGCTCACCGAGGCCGAGGCGGCCGACCGCGCCAAGGTCTTCGACACCCCGCTGCTCGCCCGCCGGCTGCGGCAGGCGAGCGACTGGCTCACCGGCAGGTACGGTGCGGGCGCCCTGAGCACGGGGTACTTCGGAGCCAGTACGGGTGCCGCGGCCGCGCTGTGGGCCGCCGCCGAACCGGACGACGGCGTGGCCGCGGTGGTCTCCCGGGGCGGGCGCCCCGACCTCGCGGACGAGCGGCTGCCCGAGGTGACGGCGCCCACCCTGCTGATCGTCGGCGGCGCGGACCCCCTGGTCCTCGATCTCAACGAGCGGGCCCAGCGGCGGCTGCGCTGCGAGCACCGGCTCGTCACCGTGCCCGGCGCGGGGCACCTCTTCGAGGAGCCGGGACAGCTGGAGCGGGTGGGCGAGCTGGCGGCGGCGTGGTTCGCCGAGCGGCTCTGAGCCCCCGCACGGCCGGCCTCAGCCCGGGGTGCCGCCGACGATGCGGTCGACGGCCGCGGCGATGAGCGCGTCGCGCTCCTCCTCGGAGAAGACGTCGGGGAGCGTGAGCTGTTCGACGATCAGCCAGTTGAAGGCCAGGATCAGCAGTTTGACGGCGGTTGCGTCGCCCGGGAGCCCCGAGGCCTCGTGGTAGGCGACGTTGGCCTCGACGTCGGCGCGGATCCGCTCGGTGAGCACCTGGCGCAGCTCCGGGCGCCGGGTCGCCTCCAGGCGCAGTTCCAGGAGGGCGAGGTAGCCGGTGCGGAAGCCGCTGACCCGGCCGACGAGCTCCTTCATCAGCACGGTGTACGTGGCGAGGTCCGGGCTCGCCGCCCGCTGCCGCTCGATGGTCGCCTCGTCCGGCTGGAGCCGCTCGTAGACCCGGGCGCCCGCCTGGGTCAGCAGGTCGTCGCGGTTGGCGAAGTAGTTGGACGCGGTGCCGGGCGGCACGGCGGCCTCGGTGTCCACCGCGCGGAAGGTGAGGCCCCGGGCCCCCTCGCGGGCGAGCACCTCGATGGCGGCGTCGACGAGCGCCGCCCGGCGCTCGGGGTTGCTGCGGGCCACCGGTGTCACTCCTGTCGTCCGGCCGTCGCGCGTACTCCAGGGAGAGTACTACGCCTGGAGTGGATCGAGGTCCGGGCGGAGGTCCAGGTACCGGCCGAGGCGCGCGGCCGCGTCCAGCATGGCGAGCCGTCGTGCCGTGAGCCGCCGCTCCCAGCCCTCCAGGGCGGCGCCCAGCGCCTGCGTGCCGCCCGCCGTACGGATCTGCCGGACCACCTCGGCGATCCGGTCCAGCGGGTAGCCGCCGCGCCTCAGGAGGTGCGCCAGCTCGGCGTCGCGGACGTCGGCCGGCCCGTAGACGCGGTGGCCGGTGGCGGCGTCCCGCGCGGGGGCGAGGATCCCGGCCCCCTCCCAGTTGCGCAGGGTCGCCCGGGTGACGCGGAGCCGGCGCGCGAGCTCGCCGACCGTGCGGGTGTCCGGCCCGGCCGCGGGGCGCTCGGCCGGGTGCGCCAGCAGGTGCTCCACGGCGCCGCGCACCGCGTCGAGGGTCTCCCGGTCCCGGAGCGACTGGGCGTGGCCCCGGTCGACGGCGGTCAGGGCGGCGTCGAGCGCGCCCGAGTGCAGCGCGTTCATGATCCGCCCGCCGGTGGCGTGCCCGTACGCCCGGACGAGGGCGAGATAGGCGTCGAGCGCCGCCGCGTGGGTCTCGGTGTAGACCCGGTAACCGCTGGGGGTGCGCGCGGCGGGCGGGAGGCAGCCGTCGGCCTCGTAGTTGCGGACCGCCTGGGTCGAGATGCCGTGCCGGCGGGCCAGGTCGGTCGGTCGCACGATGCTCCTTGTTTTGAGACTTGGCGGCACGGTCGGCGCTGAATACACGGGCATGCTTCCGTAAAGTCTCCACCGTTCTTTCAAGGATACGGTGGAGGCTCATGAACCAGGACTTCCATGACCTCGTCACCCCTTCCTGCACCCTGCTCGGGCTGGGCGAACCCACCCATCAGGAACCCGCCTTCGGGCGGATCCGCAACACGCTCCTCGCCGGGCTCGCCGACCGCGGCTTCCGGTCCGTCGCCCTGGAGACCGACCGCCTGGCCGCGCTGCGGGTCGACGCCTACGTCCAGGGCGGGGCCGACAGCCTCGACGCCGTCCTGGCCGAGGGCTTCTCGCACGGCTTCGGCGCCCTCGACGCCAACCGGGAGCTGGTCGCCTGGATGCGCGACCACAACGCGGGCCGGCCGGCGGCCGAGCGGCTGGCCTTCCACGGCTTCGACATCCCGACCGAGAACTACAGCGCGCCCAGCCCCCGAGCGGCCCTGGAGCACGTCCGCGCGTACCTCGGGCTCGCCCCCGGGACCCCCGAGACCCCCGAGGATGCGGACCGGTTCGCCCGCCTTCTCGGGGACGACGAGCACTGGAGCCGCCAGGAGGCGGTCCTGGACGCCGCGCAGTCGCCCGGCGCCACCCCCGAGGCCGAGCGCGCGAGGGCCCTCGCCGACGACCTGGTCGTCACGCTGCACTCCCGCGCGCCCGAGCTGATCGCGGCGACCTCGCTCGCCGCCTGGCGGCGGGCGAAGGCGCACCTGGCCGCCGCGATCGGGCTGCTGCGCTACCACCGCCAGTGCGCCGAGCCCGGCGAGCCCGGCGCCCGCATCACCCGCCTGCTCGCCACCCGGGACGCGCTGATGGCCGAGAACCTCCTCGCCGTCCGGGAGGCCGAGGAGCTCAGGGGGCCGACGCTCGTCTTCGCCCACAACCTGCACCTCCAGCGCTCGCCGAGCGCGTGGACCGCGGGGGAGCTGAGCGCCACCTGGTCGAGCGCCGGGGGGATCGTCGGCTCGCTCCTGGGGGACCGGTACGTGTGCGTCGCCGGGAGCGTCGGCCGCAGCGCGGCGCTCGGGCTCACGGACCCCGGGCCGGACACCTACGAAGGCGCCCTCCAGCACCGGGTCGACGGCTGGGGGACGGTCCGCGCCGACGAGGTGCCCGACGGGCGCGGGCGGACCGGCGCCGAACCGGCCAAGGGCTACTTCCCGCTCGACCGGGCGACGCTCGACGGCGTCGACGCGGTCCTGCACCTCCGCGACGCCGGAGCCGTCGGCGCGTCCGCGCGCTGAGTTCGGTCCGTACGCCGCACCCGCCGCAACCGGCCGCCCCCGCGAAGGGGCGGCCGGGCCGTGCGTACACGGTCCTGCGTGGAACGGCGGTGCCGGGCGGGGGCGGGACCGGCCCACACCGGCACTGTCCCCGACCCGCCTCCACGGTGGAGTAGACCACTGGGCGACGTCAAGCGTTCCGCGCCGCGTTGACGCAATGGTCCGTACCAACTACGGTGCCGTTGGCTCCCGTTCGGTGGTCCCACAGCCGCAGTCCCGCACCCGAGCCGCCACACGGTCCCGCGACGCGCTCCCGTACCCCTCACACGCGTCCAGGGAGACCCGATGGAAACAGACCGGAGAAGCCGCCGCAGACGACGGCGCCACGGCAGAGGACTCCTGGTCCTGCTCGCCGCGCTCCTCCTCCCGATCGCCGCCCTCGCCGGCCCGGCCGCCGCACCCGCGCACGCCGCCGGCGCCGTGACCGCCGGCTTCACCTCGGAGAACAACGGCAGCTGGTGGCGCGGCATCCTCGTGATCCGCAACGGCACCACCACCCCCGTCAACGGCTGGACCCTGGAGTTCGACCTGCCCGCGGGCGTGAGCGTCAGCTCCCACTACAACGGCGAGGCCACCGTCACCGGCCGCCACGTCACCGTCCGCAACGCCCACTACAACGCCACCGTCCCGGCCGGCGGCTCCACCGAGCCGTACAGCTACTGGTTCGTCGCCACCGGCCCGCAGACCGCCCCGACCGGCTGCACCGTCAACGGCGGCAAGTGCGACGGCAGTCCCGACGTGCCCCCCCACCGCGCCGGGCGCCCCGCACGCCACCGCCGTCACCGTACGGACCGTGAGCCTCGACTGGGCGCCGGCCACGCCCGCCGACCACCCCGTCACCGGCTACGAGGTCCTCTCCAAGGGCGCCGTCGTCGCCACCGCGACCTCCACCTCGGCCACCGTCACCGGCCTGACCCCGGCCACCGCGTACACCTTCACCGTCCGGGCCAAGGACACCCGCGGCAACACCGGACCCGAGAGCCCGCCCCTCACCGTCACCACCGTGGACCCGGCGAGCGACCCGAACCCGCCCACCGCACCCGGCGCGCTGCGCTCCACCGCCACCACCGCCTCCAGCGTCAGCCTCGCCTGGAACGCCGCCACCGACGACAAGGGCGTGGTCGGCTACGACGTCTACCGCGACGGCGTCCTCGTCCGCACCGTGCCGGGCACCGCGACCACGGCCACCGTCAGCGGCCTCGGCCCGGCCAACCCGTACACCTTCACCGTCCGCGCCCGTGACGCCGCCGACAACGCCTCGCCGCCGTCGAACGCCCTCACCGTCACCACCGCCGACCTCGCCCAGGGCCGCTACCTCAAGGTCGGCTACTTCGCCCAGTGGGGCATCTACGGACGCCAGTACTTCGTGAAGAACCTCGACACCTCCGGCGCCGCCGCCTCCCTCGACGTCGTCAACTACGCCTTCGAGAACATCGACCCCGTCAACCTCACCTGCCAGGCCGGAGTCACCAAGGGCGTCGGCTCCAACCCCCAGGACCCCGACCAGGGCACCGGCGCGGGCGACGCCGACGCCGACTACGCCCGGCCCTTCAGCGCAGCCCAGTCCGTCGACGGGGTCGCCGACGACGGCTGGGGCAAGCTGCGCGGCAACTTCAACCAGCTGAAGAAGCTCAAGGCCAAGTACCCCAAGCTGAAGGTCGTCGTCTCGCTCGGCGGCTGGACCTACTCCAAGTACTTCTCCGACGTGGCCGCCACCGAGGCCTCCCGGCAGAAGTTCGTCCGCTCCTGCATCGACGTGTGGATCAAGGGCAACCTGCCCGTCTACAACGGCGCCGGCGGCGAAGGCGTGGGCGCCGGCGTCTTCGACGGCATCGACCTCGACTGGGAGTGGCCCGGCTCGCCCGACGGACACCCCGGCAACCACTACGGACCCCAGGACAAGGCCAACAACGCCGCCCTCGTCGCCGAGTTCCGCAAGCAGCTCGACGAACTCGGCGGCGAACACCGCCTGCTGACCGCGTTCACCCCCGCCGACCCCGTCAAGATCGGCCAGGGCTGGGACCTCACCCGGGCCGCCACCGACCTCGACTACGCCATGGTCCAGGGCTACGACTTCCACGGCGCGGGCAGCGACAACTCCTGGGAGCCGAACCGCACCGGACACCAGGCCAACCTGTACACCGACACCCAGGACCCCTACGGCTTCCACTTCAGCGTCGACGAGGCGATCAAGCCCTACCTCGCCGCCGGGTTCAGCCCCCGCAAGCTCACCATCGGGATCCCCTTCTACGGCCGCGGCTGGCAGGGCGTCGCCGACGGCGGCGCGGCGGGGGAGTGGCAGAGCGCCACCGGGGCCGCCCCCGGACAGTTCGCCGAGGAGGCCGGGGTACGCGGCTACGCCAACCTGATCGCCTCGGTCCCCGGGCTCACCGTCCGCCACGACGAACAGTCCGGCGCCACCTCCGGCTACACCGGCGCCGGCGGCCAGTGGTGGAGCTTCGACGACGCCTGGTCCATCGGACGCAAGACGACCTACCTGAAGTCCAAGGGGCTGCTCGGGGTCTTCATCTGGGAGATGTCCGGCGACACCGCCGGCGGCACCCTGATGACCGCCCTGCGCACCGGACTGGGCTGACCCGGCGGACGGGGCCGGGCCCGGCGCACCCGGGCCCGGGAGGCTCAGGCCTCCGAGACGACCAGCTCGACCTCGAACCCGTCCGCGTTCTCCAGATAGGCCGCACAGGTCTGTTCCCCGCCGGCATGCGGATGCCGGTCGGGGAACAGCAGCCGCCACCCGCCCCGTACCGCCTCCTCGACCAGACCGTCGAACTCCGCCCGCGTCGCCACGTGGAAGGCCAGGTGGTTCAGCCCCGGACGCAGCCGGTCGTGCGCGTCCGCGCTGAGCGCCGGCGACTCCTCGACCACCAGGTACGTGGCCCCGAGCCGCCAGCTGCGCCCCGCCTCCCAGCTCTGGAACGGCGTGTAGCCGAGCGAGGAGAGCAGCGGGCCGAAGGAGGCCACCGCCCGGCCGATGTCGGGCACCCAGAGCTCGACGTGGTGCAGGGTTCCGGTGGTGACGGGGCCGGTCAACGTACTCCTCCGAACGATGGGGTACGGCCGACCGTACCCGGTCCTCACCAGGCCAGGTCCTCCAGGGCGTCCGGATCGACCAGCGGCGCCGCGACGTCCCCGCCGGGGTGCTCCGGGGCGATCGGCAGCTCGGCCCAGATCGTCTTGCCGCGGCGCGCGTAGCGGGTGCCCCAGCGCTGCGCGAACTGCGCCACCAGGAACAGGCCCCGGCCCCCCTCGTCCGTGTCCGTCGCGTGCCGCAGGTGCGGGGAGGTGCTGCTTCCGTCGGACACCTCGCAGATCAGCGCCCGGTCGTACACCAGCCGGACGTGGACCGGCGGCTTGCCGTACCGGATCGCGTTGGTGATCAGCTCGCTCAGCACCAGTTCCGCCGTGAACCCGACCTCCTCCAGGTCCCACGCGGCCAGCCGCGCCGCCGCCTGGTTGCGCACGGGCGAGACCGCCGACGGGTCGCCCGGCACCTCCCACTCGGCGATCCGGTCCGCCGGGATCCGCCGGGCGCTCGCCACCAGCAGCGCGATGTCGTCCGACGGCACCGGGAACAGCATCGCCGCGAGCACGTCCGCACAGGTCTGCTCGGGCGAGCGGTCCGGACGCGCCAGGGTCTCCCGGAGCAGCCCGAGGCCGGTGTCGAAGTCCCGCGCACGGTCCTCCAGGAGCCCGTCCGTGAACATCACCAGCTTGCTGCCCGGCTCCAGCCGCAGCCGCGCCGACTCGAAGGGCCGCTCGCCCAGCCCGAGGCCCAGCGGCAGCCCGGCCGGCAGCGCCGGGAACTCCACGCTCCCGTCGGGCCGCACCAGCGCCGGACCCGGATGCCCCGCGCTCGACATGGTGCACGCGCCGCTCGTCGGGTCGTAGATGACGTACAGGCAGGTCGCGCCCGTACTGCCCTCCGCCGTGCCGTCCCCGTCGGACTCGTCGCCGTCCTCCGCCCCCGACTCGTTCTCCTCGCCGAGCCGGTCGATCAGCTCGTCCAGATGGCCCAGCAGTTCGTCCGGCGGCAGGTCCAGCGTGGAGAAGTTGGCCACCGCGGTCCGCAGCCGCCCCATCGTCGCCGCCGCGTGCACCCCGTGCCCCACCACGTCCCCGACCACCAGCGCCACCCGCGCGCCCGGCAGCGGGATCACGTCGAACCAGTCGCCGCCCACCCCCGCCTTCGCCGGCAGATAGCGGTGCGCCACCGACACCGCGCTCTGGTCGGGCAGCACCCGCGGCAGCAGGCTCCGCTGCAGCGCCACCGCCATCGTGTGCTCCCGGGTGAAGCGGCGCGCGTTGTCGATCGCCAGCGCCGCCCGGGCCGCCAGCTCCTCCGCGAACGACAGGTCCTCCTCGCCGAACGGCTCCGGCGTGTCCGCGGCACGCCAGAAGTTCGCCATCCCCAGCACCACCCCGCGCGCCAGCAGCGGCACCGTGAGCAGCGAGTGCAGCCCGTACGCCACCGCCTCCGCCGCGCCCTCCGGGTCCTGGGCCCGCCAGCCCTGCGCCGAGGCGAGATCCGCCTGGATCACCGCCCGTCCCTTGTCCAGCGCCGAGGCCATCGGCGTCGTCGGCACCACGAACCGGATCAGGTCGCCCACCGGCTGCAGCGGCGAGGTGGCGCGGACCCCGGTGAGCGCCGTGCGCCGCATCTCGGTGAACGCCCCCGACGGCTCCTCGCCCCGCACCACCGGGTCGAGCAGCTCCACCGTCACGAAGTCGGCGAACCGCGGCACCGCCACCTCCGACAGCTCCTCCGCCGTGCGCACCACGTCCAGCGTCGTGCCGATCCGCGTCCCCGCCTCGTACAGCAGCCGCAGCCGCCCCCGCGCGACCTCGGCCCGGCCGGTCAGCGCGGCCAGTTCGGTGGTGTCGCGCATGGTCATGACACAGCCGCCGTCGGCCGCCCCGTTCCCGGTCGGCCGCACGTTCACCGCCAGCAGCCGGTCCCCGGCCGGGTGCACCTCGTCCGTCACCGTCTCCCCGGCCAGCAGCAGCGCCGCCGTACGGGGCTCCAGGCCCAGCTCCGTGACCGGGAGCCGCTCCGCGTCCTCGGGCAGCTTCAGGAGCCGGCGGGCCTCGTCGTTGGCGAGCAGCAGCCGCCCGTCCGCCGCGACGATGACCACCCCCTCCTTCACCGAGTGCAGCACCGCCTCGTGGTGCTCCTTGAGCCGGGTCATCTCGGCCGGGCCCAGCCCGTGCGTCTGGCGCCGCAGCCGGGCGCTCACCAGGGCGGCCCCGCTCACCGCGATCACCAGACCGCCCGCGGCCGCGCCCAGCAGCAACGGCAGCCGCCCCTGCACGGCCTGGCCGACCGTCTCCACCTCGACGCCGCTGGTGACGATGCCGACCACGGTGCCGTCGGCGGCGCGGACCGGCACTACCGCCCGCACCGCGTCCTGCGGCGCGCCGTGGAAGATCTCGGTGAAGGACTGCCCGGCCCGGGCCCGCGCGATGTCCCCCTGGGCCCGCTGCCCGATGAGACTGGGATCGGAGTCGGTGTACCGGGCCCCGTCCGGGGCCAGCACGGCCACGAAGTCGACGCCCGAACCGATCCTGGCGGCCTCCGCCCGGGCCTGGAGGGCCGCGGTCGGGTCGGGCGAGCGGAGCGCGTCGGCGAGCCCCGGCGCGTGCGCGAAGCCCTCGGCCACGGCCAGCGAGCGGCTGCGCGCCTCGCGCTCGCTGTCGTACTTCCCCTGCAGGACCAGCGCCAGGGCCGCGGCCGCGATGATCAGCAGCGCGATGAGCGCCTGCAGGGCGAACACCTGGCCGGCTACGCTCCGTAGCCCACTGCGCCGCCCCTGGGGGCCACTGCCGGACCGGTCCGCGCCACCCGTCACGGTGTGCTCCTTCCCGCCCTGCTACGGGCGCCTCCTTCCATGCTGCCCCCGCTGTGACCGGCAGGGGAAACGGGACGGGGCCGAGAGGCCCTGTGCGCGGGCCGGCCGGCCCGTTACGGTGGGTGGAAGATCGTTTCCCCCGGCGGCGCCCCGGCCACCCGGCGGGACCGATCGCCGACCGTCCGTCACCGGCAGGAAGCAGCGACACCATGTCCCACGGCACCGCCGACCCCCGTGAGCCGGACGTGCTCGTGCACACCGAGGGCCGCGCAGGCTTCCTCACCCTCAACCGGCCCCGGGCGATCAACGCCCTCACCCACGCCATGGTCCGCACCGTCGACGAGGCCCTGACCGCCTGGGAGCACGACCCGGCCGTCGAGACCGTCGTCATCCGGGGCGCCGGGGAGCGCGGACTGTGCGCCGGCGGGGACATCCGGGCCATCCACGAGGACGCCCGCGCCGGCGGCACCGCCACCCCCGCCTTCTGGCGCGACGAATACCGGCTCAACGCCCGGATCGCCCGCTACCCCAAGCCGTACGTGGCCTTCATGGACGGCATCGTCATGGGCGGCGGCGTCGGCGTCTCCGCCCACGGCTCGCTGCGCGTCGTCACCGAACGCTCCCGGATCGCCATGCCCGAGACCGGCATCGGCTTCGTCCCCGACGTCGGCGGCACCCACCTCCTCGGCCGCGCCCCCGGCGAGCTGGGCACCCACCTCGCCCTCACCGGCGCGCAGGCCGGCGCCGCCGACGCGATCCTGGCCGGCCTCGCCGACCGGTACGTGCCCTCCGCGGACCTCCCGGCGCTCGCCGACGCGCTCACCGGCCTCCCCGCCGCCGAGGCGGTCGCCCGCCACGCCCGGCCCGCGCCGGCCGGCGAGCTCGCCGCCCGACGCTCCTGGATCGACGCCTGCTACGCGGCGGACACCGTCGAAGGCATCGTGGAGCGCCTCTCCGACTCCGGCGTCCCCGAGGCCAAGGAGGCCGCCGGCGTGCTGCTCGGGCGCTCGCCCACGGCGCTCAAGGCCACCCTCGCGGCGCTCCGCCGCGCCCGGCGGCTGGACTCCCTGGAGGCCGCCCTGAACATGGAGTTCCGGCTCTCCTGCGCCGCGCTCGGCTCGCCCGACCTGGTCGAGGGCATCCGCGCCCAGGTCGTCGACAAGGACCGCGACCCGCACTGGATCCCGGCCACCCTCGCCGAGGTCACCGAAGCGGACACCGAGCGGTGGTTCGCCCCGCACGCGGCCGGCGAACTGGGCCTGACGGCGCACTGAGCCCGGGAATCCGGGCAAAAGGAAAGGCAAGGAGGTGAACCCTCTCCTTGCCACTCTCAACTTATAGCGCACAGGGGGGCTTGCGGCAAGGCCCCCCCGTGTCCCGCAGAATCGCCCATCGAGGCCAGGACCTGCGGAAATGGGAGATCCACTCAGTGCACGTGACGTCGTCCGTCCATGACCACCCCTTGAACACCAGCGCGTTCGCCCTGCCCGCGAACCTGTCGGCCAAGGCCGACCCGGAGCTCATCGCCGCCGACGAGCGGCACTTCGCCGCCGTCGCGCGGAGCCTGGAGCAGTCGATCGCCGAACTGTCCGACAGCCTCGACGCGCTCCGCAAGGCCCCCGGCGGTCTGGGCCGGGAGGCGATGGACCGGGACGCCGAGATCCACCGGCTCACCGGCCGGCTGCGCGCCCTGCGCCGCTTCGGCCTGGACCTGTGCCTCGGCCGGATCGTCACCGCCGAGGACGCCGAACCCGTCTACGTCGGACGGCTCGGCCTCACCGACGCCGAGGGGCGCAGGCTCCTGATCGACTGGCGCTCGCCCGCCGCCGAGCCGTTCTTCGCCGCCACCCACGCCGACCCGATGGGCCTGGCCAGCCGCCGCAGGTACCGCTGGACCGGGGGCCGGATCGCCGACTACTGGGACGAGGTGTTCACCGCGGACGGCTTCGAGGGGCACGCCGCCCTCGACGACCAGTCCGCGTTCATCGCCAGCCTCGGCGGCAACCGCTCGGCCCGGATGCGCGACGTGCTCGGCACCATCCAGTCCGACCAGGACGCCATCATCCGCGCCGGCTCCCGCGGCGCGCTCGTCGTCGACGGCGGCCCCGGCACCGGCAAGACCGTCGTCGCCCTGCACCGCTCCGCCTACCTGCTCTACTCCGACCCCCGCCTGAACCAGCGTCGCGGTGGCGTCCTGTTCGTCGGCCCGCACCAGCCCTACCTCACCTACGTCTCCGACGTCCTGCCCAGCCTCGGCGAGGAGGGCGTGCGCACCTGCACCCTGCGCGACCTGGTCGCCGAGGGCGCCGGCGCGCTGCCCGAGACCGACCCCGAAGCCGCCCGGCTGAAGGCCTCCGCGGAGCTCGTCAAGGCGATCGAGAAGGCCGTCCGCTTCTACGAGGACCCGCCCACCGAGGGCATGCGGATCTCGACCGACTGGTCCGACGTCTGGCTCAGCGCCGGCGACTGGGCCGAGGCGTTCGAGGCGGCGGGGCGGGGCACCCCCGCACAACGAGGCCCGGGAGCAGATCTGGGACGAGCTGGTCACCATCCTGCTCGACAAGCTCGACGAGGACGTCCCCGAGGAGCTGTTCCGCAAGGCGCTGCGGCACGACCAGGAGCTCGTCGACACCCTCGACCGCGCCTGGCCGATGCTCGAAGCGGCCGACGTGGTCGGAGACCTGTGGTCGGTCCCCGCCTACCTGCGCCTGTGCGCCCCCTGGCTCACCCCCGACGAGGTGCGCACGCTGCGCCGCGCCGACGCCCCAGGCCTGGACCGTGTCCGACCTGCCGCTCCTGGACGCGGCCCGGCAGCGGCTCGGCGATCCGAAGTCCTCGCTGCGCAAGCGCCGGCACGACGCCGCCGTCGCCGCCGAACGCGAACGCATGGCCGGGGTCATCGACAACATCCTCGCCGCCGACGACGACGGCGAGGGCGCGGTGACGATGCTGAACGGGCGCGACCTGCGGGACAGCCTGATCGACGAGAGCGCGCTGCCCGGCGCCGAAGCGGACCGGCTGGCCGGCCCGTTCGCGCACATCGTGGTCGACGAGGCCCAGGAACTGACCGACGCCGAATGGCAGATGCTGCTGCTCCGCTGCCCCTCCGGGAGCTTCACCCTGGTCGGCGACCGGGCCCAGGCCCGGCACGGCTTCACCGAGAGCTGGCAGGAGCGGCTGGAGCGGATCGGGCTCGACCGGATCACGATGGCCTCCCTGAGCATCAACTACCGCACGCCGGAGGAGGTCATGGCCGAGGCCGAGCCCGTCATCCGCACCGTGCTGCCCGACGCCAACGTGCCGACCTCGGTGCGCAGCAGCGGCATCCCCGTCGTCCACGGAGCTGCCTCCGAGCGCGACGCGATCCTCGACGACTGGCTCGCGACGCACGCCGAGGGGGTGGCGTGCGTCATCGGCGACCCCGCCTTCGAGCCGAGGCCCCGCGTCCGCTCGCTCACGCCGACCCTGTCGAAGGGCCTCGAGTTCGACCTGGTCGTCCTCGTCGACCCGGAGGGCTTCGGCGAGGGTGTCGAGGGGGCCGTCGACCGCTATGTGGCCATGACCCGCGCGACCCGGCAGCTGGTCGTCCTGACGAGCTGAGGCGGTCGGGCGCCGCGGGAGGGACGCCGGTCCGGTGCTGCCCGTGCAGCGCGACGGGTACGGGGCCGACGCGTACGGACCTGCGGGTACGGACGAACGGGTTCGGACCTACGGGTTGGGACCTACGCGTGCGGACCTAGGTGTACGGCCCTACGGGTTCGGCCCGATCGGGTACGGGCCGGCCCGTACCGGTCAGGGACCGGTGGCCGTCCCGTTCTCGTCGAGGGTGAACAGGCCGCCCTGAGGGTCCCGTACGGTGGTCCGCCGGCCGGTCGGGGCGCGCCAGCCGGCGTCGGCCTCGGGGACGAGGGCGCCGCCGTGGTCGAGGACCGCGGCGGTCGCCCGGTCCAGGTCCGGGACCCGGAAGTGGACCAGCCAGCGCGGGCGCCGCTGCGGCTGGTCGGACGCCGCCTCGGCCGGGCCGCTGTTCAGCCGGGCGACGGCGTCGCCCTTGCGGCGCAGGACCACCTGGTCGTCCTCGTAGGACAGCTCGAAGCGGTCCGGGCCGCCGTCGGCCCAGTCCAGCACCCCGCCGTAGAAGACGGCGGCGTCGAACGCGTTGCGGGTGTGCAGCTCCAGCCAGGCCGGGGCGTGCTGCTCGCCGACCCGCCAGCGGGAGGAGACCCGCCCCTCCCAGACGCCGAACGCCGCGCCCTCCAGGTCGGTGGCGAGGGCCGCCCGGCCGCGCGGCGGGAAGGCCACCGGCCCGACGCCGACGGTGCCGCCGCGCTCGCGGATGCGCGCCACCGCGGTGTCGGCGTCGGCGACCGCGAAGTACGCCGTCCAGGCCACCGGCACCGCCATCCGGTCGACCACCTCGCCGATCCCGGCGACCGGCGTGCCGTCCCGCTCGCCGACCGAGAAGCCCTGGCCGAGCGGGCCGTGCCGGAAGGTCCAGCCGAGGACCGCCCCGTAGAACCGCTCGGCGGCTTCGAGGTCGCGTGCCGCCAGGCTCAGCCAGCACGGCGCTCCCGGCTCGTCCGCGGTCAGCGGCACCCGGCTCACCTCACTCTCGGTCCGTCCCCCCAAGCCACCCTGGCCCGGACCTCCCGGCTTCGCCACTCGGTCCGGCGGATGCCCGGGGACGGGGCCGCCGGACCGCTGATGGTTGACGCTTCTACTTGACGGTCACCGTACCGACGAGTATCCGGTGGTCGGAGCAGGCCGCGCCGCCCGTGCAGCTCGTCGAGATCGCGAGCGAGTCCGCGCTGTACGGCCCGGCCAGCGCGCTCTCCCGCACGAAGATGTGGTCGATCTTCGCGTACCCCCCGCAGGGCGGCGTCGTGCCCGGCGTGCCCTCGGCCGTCCACTCGCCGTAGCCCGGGCAGTTCCCGGCGTCGTCGTCGTCGAGCTCCCGGTACTGGCCCGTGTTGTTCCGGTTGTTCGGGGTGTCCAGGCTCGCCGCGTAGTACGAGTTCAGCCGGCCGTAGTTCGGCTGCGCGTTGAAGTCACCCGCGATCAGCGCCGTCTCCCCGGCCGCGTGGTAGTCCTCCAGCTTCTGGCGCACGAACTCCAGCTGGGCCACGTTGAACGACTGGCTGGTCGTGATGTGCGTCGTGCAGAACCGGGTCGCCGTCCCGTCGGTCAGCGGCGCGCACAGCAGGTTGCGCTTCTCCGCCGAGCCGTCGTCCGGCAGCGCGAAGCGGGCCGCGCCGCCCAGCGGACGCTTGCTGAACAGGGCGTTCCCGAACGCCTCGCCCTTGCACACCGCCGGGTCGCCCGCCTGCCGGCTCGGCTCGAAACGGGCGAAGTTCTGCGCGTCCTGCGGCCAGCCCTTCGCCCGCAGCTCGTCCACCAGGGCGCTGTACTGCCCCTGGCACAGCTCGTTGAACGCCGCGAAATCGGCCGAGCGGCTCACGACCGACGCGGCCGCCTGGGTGACCATCCCGTCGGTCGTGGAGCCGTCGTGGATCGTGTTCCCCGCCACGTTCCACTGCCAGACCGTGTACGAGCGGGGGGCGGGTGTCTCCGCCTGGGCCGCCGTCGCGGGCAGCAGCACGGCGGCCAGCGCCCCCGCCAGGGCCGGCCGAAGGCCTCGTCGTCTAACGACGGAACTACGCATGGTGGAACTCCCCCTCCCGTCACCGGCCGCGGAGGCGGCCGGGCGCCGCGACCGAGCGGCATCGGAACGATCATAGGGAGGGGCACCGACAGCGCCCGGCGACCGCCCGGCGCATCATGTGATCATGCTGTTGACGTTCGCCCCCGTCCTGGACCGCATCGCCGAGGAGATCGCCGGCCTCGCCGAGCGCGGCCGGCCCGCCGACTACATCCCCGCGCTGGCCTCCGCCGACCCGAACCGCTTCGGCATGGCCGTGGCCGAACTCGACGGCACCGTGTACGGGGTGGGGGAGTGGCAGCAGCCCTTCTCCACCCAGTCCGTCACCAAGGTCTTCACCCTCGCCCTCGCGCTGGCCCGCAAGGGCGACCCGCTCTGGGACCACGTCGGCCGCGAGCCCTCCGGCAACCCGTTCAACTCGCTCGTGCAGCTGGAGTACGAGAACGGCATCCCCCGCAACCCCTTCATCAACGCCGGCGCCCTCGTCGTGACCGACCAGCTCCACCGGATGACCGGCGACGCCTCCGGCGTCCTGCTCGACTTCCTGCGCGCCGAGAGCGGCAACGCCGACCTCGACTTCGACCGGGACGTCGCCGCCTCCGAGACCGCGCACGGCGACCGCAACGCCGCCCTCGCCCACTTCATGGCGAGCTACGACAACATCGCCAACCCGGTGCCGACCCTGCTGCGCGAGTACTTCCGCCAGTGCTCGGTCGAGGCCTCCTGCGGCGACCTCGCCCTCGCCACCGGCTTCCTCGCCCGCCACGGCATCCGCGCCGACGGCTCCCGGCTGCTCACCCGCAGCCAGGCCAAGCAGGTCAACGCCGTCATGCTCACCTGCGGGACCTACGACGCCGCCGGCGACTTCGCGTACCGGGTCGGACTGCCCGGCAAGAGCGGGGTCGGCGGCGCGATCATCGCCGTCGTCCCGGGCCGCTGCACGCTGTGCGTGTGGAGCCCCGGACTGGACGAGCGCGGCAACTCCGTCGCCGGAGTCGCCGCGCTCGACCGCTTCACCACGATCACCGGCCTGTCCGTGTTCTGACCCGGGCCGGTCCGAGGTCCCGGCTCAGGCCGCGTCGAGCACCAGCACGTACGCGCCGCGCCGCTCCTCGCCGTCCGGGAGACGCCAGCCCGCGGTCACCTCGCCCCGCGCCCCGGCGGCCTTCGGGTCGAGGAACCGGACGAACCGCAGGACCGGCGCGCCCGTGCCGAGCCGTACGTCGGTCCCGTCCGCCCCCTCCTCCACGACCGGCGCCACGCCGGGGTCCCAGGAGCCCGACCCGTCGAAGGAGGCGACGACGGTCGGGTCAGGGGTGTCGGACAGGCTCTGCGCCTGCGGGACCGCCCGGCCCTCCAGCAGGGCCGTCAACTCGCCCAGCAGCGCCGGGTCGTGGGCCCCGTCGTACACCCACCGGGTGCCCAGCACGCCGTGCTCGGACGTGCCGATCAGCGCGTCCTCCGCACCCGCCAGCGGCGCCCCCCGATAGGTCAGCGGCACCAGGTAGGAGCGGATCTCCTCGCCGGACGCGTCGGTGACCACCATGAAGTCGATGCCCACCTCGCCCTCCGGGTCGTCGAGCCGGAATCCGCCCGCCCGCTCCAGGACGGGCACGACGCCCTCGCCGCCCCGGTACCAGGGCCGGGTCGGCAGCCAGGGCGTCAGGAGCTCCAGCTTGTTCGGCTGCATCGTGGTCTTGTGAATCACGGCCATCGCTTGTGCACTTCCTCCGAGACGGTACGGTTCCGGGCGGGCGTGCGCCCCCGCCCGGAACCGTACCCCCCGCGCGGGGCTCAGCCCTCGGCACCCGGCGCGCACAGCTCCCCGGAGCGGGCCACCCGCGCGTACCAGCGGGCGCTCGACTTCGGCGTCCGGGCCAGCGTCCCGTAGTCGACGTGCACCGCGCCGAAGCGCTTCGCATAGCCGTACGCCCACTCGAAGTTGTCGAGCAGCGACCACAGGAAGTACCCGGTCACCGCGGCGCCGTCCGCCACCGCCCGGTGCACCGCCTCCAGATGCGCGTGGACGTAGGCCGCACGCTCCGGGTCGTGCACCGAGCCGTCCGGGCCGACCACGTCCTCGTACGCGGCGCCGTTCTCGCTGACGACCAGCGGCAGGCCCGGGTAGCGCGCCGACAGCCGGGTGAGCAGGTCGTGGAGACCCGCCGGGTCGACCGGCCAGCCCATCGCCGTCCGCGCGCCGTCCGCCTGGTGGAACGCGACGTCGTCGGCGCCCGGCCACGGGGAGTGCGCACTGTTGCCGTGCCCGTCGTCCTGCGGCTTCTCCTCGCCCTCGGCGACCCGCGAGACCACCGTCGGCGTGTAGTAGTTGACGCCCAGCCAGTCCAGCGGCTGCCCGGCCGTCTCCGTGTCCCCGTCCCGTACGAACGCCCAGTCGGTCAGGTGGGCCGTGTCCGCGAACAGCTCCTCGGGATAGCCGCCCTCCAGCATCGGGCCCAGCCACACCCCGTTGCCGACGGTGTCGATCCGGCGGGCCGCCTCCCGGTCCGCGGCCGACGCCGTCAGCGGGCGCACCTCGTGCAGGTTCAGCGAGACCGCGAGCTTCGCCCCGGCCGGCAGCGCCGCCCGCAGCGCCCGCACCGCGAGGCCGTGCCCCAGGTTGAGGTGGTGGGCGGCCCGCAGCGCGGCCACCGGATCGGTGCGGCCCGGGGCGTGCACCCCGGAGCCGTAGCCCAGGAACGCCGAGCACCAGGGCTCGTTGAGCGTCGTCCAGCGGGTGACCCGGTCGCCCAGCGCGTCGGCCACCAGACCCGCGTACGCGGCGAACCGCTCCGCCGTCGCCCGCTCCGGCCAGCCCCCCGCGTCCTCCAGCTCCTGCGGCAGGTCCCAGTGGTAGAGCGTGAGCGCCGGCTCGATCCCGGCCGCGAGCAGCTCGTCCACGAGCCGCCGGTAGAAGTCGAGGCCCTTCTGGACGGCCGGGCCCCGCCCGGTCGGCTGGACCCGCGACCAGGAGACCGAGAACCGGTAGGCGTTCAGTCCGAGTTCGCCCATCAGCCGGACGTCCTCGCGGAAGCGGTGGTAGTGGTCGACGGCCACGTCACCGTTGTGGCCCTGGAAGACCTTCCCCGGGGTGTGCGAGAAGGTGTCCCAGATGGACGGCGTGCGCCCGTCCTCCGCCGCCGCGCCCTCGATCTGGTACGCGGCGGTGGCCGCGCCCCACAGGAAGTCGGGCGGGAATCGGCGGACGGCGGTGAGCGGCCGGGTTTCGGACGCGGTCATAGGAGAGCGCTCCCAACGCAGAGAGAGGGGGAAGGGCGAAAGGTGGGCGGACAGAAGGGGCCGGACGACGGCGGCCGGAGCGGGGTGGCGGTCAGCTCTTGACCGCGCCCGCGGTGATCCCGCCGACGATGTGCCGGCCGAGCACGGCGAACACCAGCAGCAGCGGCACCGTCGAGATCAGCGCGCCGGTCAGGACCACGGCCTGGTCGACCGTGTGGTTGCCCGCGCCGAGTCCGGCGAGTGCCACCTGGAGAGTGGGGCTGCCGTCCGGGGTGAGCGCGATGAACGGCCAGAAGAAGTCGTTCCAGGCCTGCACGAACACCAGCATGCCGAGGACCGCCATCGCCGGCCGGGCCACCGGGAAGACCACGTGCCAGACGATCCGCAGCGAGTGCGCCCCGTCCATCCGGGCCGCCTCCACCAGCTCCACGGGCAGCGCCTCGACGAGGTACTGGCGCATGAAGAACACGCCGAACGCGGCGACCAGCGACGGCAGGACCACCGACTGGAGCTGGTCGACCCAGCCCAGGTCGGTGATGATCCGGTACAGCGGGATCACACTGAGCTGCGGCGGGATCGTCATCGTCGCCACCACCAGGGTCAGCAGCGCGCCGCGCCCCCTGAACGGGAGCTTGGCGAAGGCGAAGCCGGCGAGCGTGGCGAACAGCACCGTCGACACGGCCACCAGCGAGGCGACCACCGTCGTGTTGACCAGGGCCTCGCCCATGTCCACCTGGTTCCAGGCGAAGGACAGGTTGTCGAAGAGCCGGGGCCCGGGCAGCAGCGGGGCCGGCG
This sequence comes from Streptomyces showdoensis, assembly GCF_039535475.1. Lineage (NCBI taxonomy): Bacteria > Bacillati > Actinomycetota > Actinomycetes > Kitasatosporales > Streptomycetaceae > Streptomyces > Streptomyces showdoensis. The sequence continues at coordinate 44,432 of NZ_BAAAXG010000003.1, forward strand.
CCTCCACGACGCGCTCACCGGTGTGCGAGGCGGCGACGAGGTTCCAGTAGAGGGGGAAGAGCGAGAAGAGGGCGGCGGTGCCGAGCAGGACGTAGGTCAGCGGACCCGCGTGGTGCTGCCGGCCGGCCGACTGCCGCAGAGGAATCCTCCGCAGCGGAAGAAAGGAGGTACGGGCCATGGGTCAGCTCCCCGGCTTGGCACGGTGCGAACGGGCGAGGAGCGACTGGACGCCGCCGATGAGCAGGAGGAGCAGCAGCATCACCCAGGCGATCGCGGAGGCCTGCCCCAGCGCCCCGGTGACCCAGCCCTTCTCGTACATCAGCAGGCTGAGGGTCTGGAACTGGTTGCCGCTGCCGCCCGAGATGCCGACGCTGCCGCCGTAGAGCATCGGCTCCCCGAACAGCTGGGTGGCGCCGATCGTGGAGACGATGACGGTGAAGAGGATGGTGGGGCGGATCGACGGGATCGTCACGCTCAGGAACTGCCGCCAGCGGGAGGCCCCGTCGAGCGCCGCCGCCTCGTACAGGTCCTGCGGCACGGCCTGCATCGCGGCCAGGTAGATCAGCGCGTTGTACCCGGTCCAGCGCCAGGTCACGATGGTCGAGATGGCGATCTGGGCGGGCCACTTCGAGGACTCCCAGTCGACCGGGTCGAAACCCGCCCAGCCCAACGCCGAGTTGATCAGTCCGTAGTCGGTGTTGAAGAGCTGCGCGAAGACCAGGGTGGCGGCCGCGATCGAGGTCGCGTACGGGGCGAGCACGGCGACCCGGAAGAAACCGCGGCCCCGCAGTTTGTAGTTGAGCAGGTGCGCGAGTCCCAGCGCCATGAGCAGCTGCGGGACGGTCGAGATCACCCCGATGGTGAAGGTGTTGGCCAGCGCGTTCCAGAAGAACTCGCTGGTGGCCAGGTCGGTGTAGTTCTCCAGGCCCTTCCAGCGGGGGTCGCCGCCGAGTTCGACCCGGTGGAGCGAGAGCCAGCCCGTGTAGAGCAGCGGGAAGAGGCCGAAGGCGGCGAAGGTCAGGAAGAAGGGGGCGACGAAGAGGTACGGGGTCGCCTTCAGGTCCCAGCGGTAGAGCCTGCCGCGGCGGGAGGCGGCCGGTCGGCCGGCGCCCCGCCGCGTGGCGGGGGAGGGCGGTGCGTCGGGCGACGGGGAGCCGCCGTTCCTCGCCCGTAGGGAGGTGGCCACGCGGGCGTCCTTCCAGGTCGGAGCATGCGGGTGGGGCGGGCAGGGGGGCCCGCGGATCGCGCGGGCCCGTGCGGGCCGGGCGGATCACGCGGCCGTGCGGACGGCGACGGCCCGCCGTGGGGGCCGTCGCACGCCTTGCGCTACTGGTCGATCTTGTCCTCGGCCAGCTTTCTGACGTTCTCCCAGGCCTTCGCCGGGTCCGTGCCGCGCTGCTCGATGTCGAGGATGCCGTTGTCGGTGAGGAAGGTCTTCATCTGCCCGTCCCAGCGGCTGATCGGGGCCGGGCGGATGTTCGCCGCGGCGGCGGCGAAGATCTCACCGACGGGGGTGTCGCCGAAGTACGGCAGCTTGGCGCCCACGACGGCCGCCGAGGACAGCGTGTCCTTGGTGGACGGGATGTTGCCGTTCACCGCGAACACCTTGGCGTGCTGGGCCGGGGCGGTCAGCCAGGCGGCCAGCTCCGCGGCCTCCTTGGTGTGCTTGCCGGACTTGGGGACCGCGAGGAAGGAACCGCCCCAGTTGCCCGCCACCGGCGGTGCCGCGATGTCCCACTTCCCCTGGTTGCCCGCGCCGGCCTGGTCCTTGATGATGCCGGTCATCCAGCTCGGGCAGGCGACCGTGGCGAACTTCGAGTTCTTGAAGGCGGCGTTCCAGCTGCCCTTCTCGTCGAACTGGCGCAGCTTGGCGGTGAGCCCGCCGCGCGCCGCCGCGACGGCGGTGTCCCAGGCCTTCTTCACCCCGGGGCTGTCCTCCCAGGCCAGCTGCCCGCTCGCGTTCGCGTATTGCTCCGGCTCGCTGGAGATGACGGCGTTGAACAGACCGCTCGCGGAGTCGTGGAACGAGGTCCCGGCGGGCGCGTTCTTCTGGTAGGTCCGGCCCGTCTCCAGGAACTTCGACCAGTCGCCGGCCCAGAGCCTGCCGACCTCGGTGCGTTCGGTGGGCAGCTTGGCCTTGGCGAAGAGCTCCTTGTCGTAGCAGATGGCCATGGGGCCGATGTCGGTGCCGAGGCCGATCACCTTGCCGTCGGCGGTGGTGGCCTGCTTGACCTTCCAGTCGAGGAAGGCGCTCAGGTCGGCGCCGCCGGTCCGGGAGAGGTCCACCCACTTGTCCGCCATCGAGGAGCCGGTCGCCTCGGCGATGTAGCCGACCTCGACGGCCTGGATGTCGGCGAGTCCGCTGTTGCGGGAGAGGCGCAGCTTCAGGGTGTCCCAGTACTTCTGGCCGTCGGCGACGTTCGACTCGACGATCTTGATGTTGGGGTGCGCCTTCTCGTACTCGGCGTACAGTTTGGCGCCCGTCTTGTCGTCGTAGCCGAACGAACCGAAGGTGCCGATCCGCAGCGTGACGGTCCCGTCGGCGGCCTTGCCGCCACCGTCTCCGCCGTCGCCGCAGCCGGTGAGCAGGGCCGTGCCGGCCGTCAGGGCGGTGACGGCCGCGAGCACGGTACGGCGTGCGCGGCCGGGTGCCCGTCTGCTGCTGGAAGTGCGCATTCCACTCTCCTCGTCCAAGGTGGTGCTCGTTGTGCGCCAAGGGGTCCGGACGGCTCTCGCGGCTCGGCTCGGGCGGTCGGGACCCGGAACACGACGGCGGTACGGGCGGGCCGGGGAGGCTGTGCGCAGCCCATGATGGGAGCGCTCCCACGTCGTCGTTGCCGGAAGGTTCCTGCCTGCCGGGTGCCGGTGTCAAGACATGAACGCGGATTCGGTGCCGGGTGGGGCGCGGTGGGCTCGCGTGGGGAATCCGCTACTGTGGGAGCGCTCCCATGCTTCGGGTGCCGAACGGCGCCGGACTCTGACGGGAGCGGCGATCGTGGCCTATCTTGACCAGATCGGCGCATGGGGGCCGAGGCCCGCACGAGGGGAGTACGAAGGTCGTGAACGGACGGCAGAGTGGCAGGCCCACGCTGGAGGAGGTCGCCGCCAGGGCCGGGGTCGGCCGGGGCACCGTCTCCCGGGTGATCAACGGCTCGCCGCGGGTCAGCGAACAGGCCCGTCAGGCCGTCCACCGCGCCATCGAGGAACTCGGCTACGTGCCCAACCAGGCCGCCCGCGCCCTCGCAGGCAGCCGCACCGACGCCATCGCCCTCGTCATCCCCGAGACCGAGGCCCGGCTCTTCGCCGAGCCCTACTTCCTCGACATCATCCGCGGGGTCAGCGCGGCACTCGGCGAGGCCGACAAGCAGCTGCTGCTCACCCTGGTCCGCACCGAGCGGGAACGGCAGCGCTTCGAGCAGTATCTCGCCGCCCAGCGGGTGGACGGCGTCCTGCTCACCTCCGTGCACGCCGACGACCCGCTGCCCGACCTCGTCCGCGAACTCGGCCTCCCCGTCGTCCTGGGCGGCCGGCGCACCGCCGACGAGTCCGCCGCCTACGTCGACTCGGACAACACGGGCGCCGGCCGGGCCGCCGTCGCCCATCTCGCCGCCCGGGGCCGCCGGCGCATCGCCACCATCACCGGCCCCCTCGACATGTACGCGGCCCGGGCCCGCCTCGACGGCTACCGCGAGGGCATCGCCGCGGCGGGCCTCGCTCCCGACGAACTCCTCGTCGCCACCGGCGACTTCACCGAGGAGGGCGGCCGCGGGGCGATGCGCGAACTCCTCGGCCGCAGCCCCGGCCTGGACGCCGTCTTCGCGGCCTCCGACGTCATGGCTGCCGGTGCCCGCGGCGTCCTGCGCGAGGCGGGCCGCCGGGTCCCCGAGGACGTCGCGCTGGTCGGCGTGGACGACTCCGCCGTGGCCCGGCTCATGGACCCGCCGCTCACCAGCGTGCGCCAGCCCATCGAGGAGATGGGCCGGACGATGGCGCGCATGGTGCTCGACCGGATCGCCGGAGCGACGGAGACGCAGCCGAGCGTGCTGCCGACGACACTGGTGCCACGGGAATCGTCCTGAGCGGACCGAAGGCGGGCGTGGCGCGGGTACGCGCGGCCGCTCGGGGCACGGGCGGCCGTTCCGGGTACGCGCGGCCGTTCCGGTCACGGGCGGCCGCTCCCGCTGCGGGTGGCGGTTCCCGGTGCGGTCCCGGACCGGGGAGCGGTGCGTCACCGTGGCGGCTCGGTGCGGTTGCGGTTCGGCCAAGGGGGCGGCGCGGAGCCTGCCGTGAGGAGAGGCTGCGCCCATGGGGACCGGACCGGACGAGACACCGCGGGCCGGGCGGAGCCCCGTGCCCGGCTGTGTGGGGCGCGGGTGCCTGTCCGTGCTCGTCGCCCTGCTCGTGCTCGTCGTCGGCGGCTGGATCTGGCTGGCCACCCAGCCGGGCCGCGACGAGGCGGCCGCCCGCGAGAACCTGGGCGCGTCGGTCGAGCGCCACCGGCGGCAGCTGGTCGCGGCGGCGGCCGACGGGACCGTGACCGACGCCGAGATCACCGCCGCGTTCCCGCCGGCGAAACCGGCCAGGGGCCTGGTCGGTATCACGAGGCAGGACGGCACGACCCGCGTGGTGGCCGGTCTGCTCGGCATCGGCCCGTCGCGCACCTTCATCTTCGTGAACGCGACCTACGCGACCGGCTGCTACGCCTTCGACGTCACCGTCCCCGCGGGCGAGGCGCCACGGGCGACGCCCCGGGAGCTCCCCGCCGCGACCTGCGCCGCGGGATGAGCGCGCCGAGGGCGGGCCGGGACCCTCCAGGGCCCCGGCCCCCCTCCGCGTACCGGCTCAGGCGCGCCTCACAGCGCCGGATGCGCGTTCTTCAGGAGCTGCTGGAACTGCGCGGAGAACCACTGCCCCGACAGCGGCGCGTCCGGCAGCGCCCCGGACATGCTGTTGCCGTTGCGCGCGTTGCCCGTGTACGTCGGGTCGCACATCCGGTCGAAGCCCTTGCCCTCGTTGTTGGGGATCTCCTTGCTCGCCCCGTCGGACTCGCCCGGGGGCTTCATCCAGACGTACGCGTCGATGCCGGCCGCCGGAGCCGCCTGCGGCCGCTCGCCGAGCCCCGCGCCGGACTGGTTGCACCAGTTGCCGAGGTGGATGCGCCGGTCGTAACGCCCGCCGTCCACATAGGTGTTGACATCGGTCCTGGCTCCGGCGCCGGCCGGCCGGGCGGTACCGCCCCAGCCGTTGCGGGAGGTGTCGATCAGCATGCCGATCTTCGGGTCGAAGCCGATCGCCACCAGTTTGTCGCGCATGGCCTGGGCGTACGACAGCTCGTCGGTGTAGCGGTTCCAGTCCACCCACTTCGACTGGCGCACCGAGACCCCGTTCACGGAGTCGTCGATCGTGAAGTGGTCCTCCTTGAGGGCGCTGTAGTTGGCGGTGTTCACGATGAAGCCCTGCACGTTGGCGACGGTCGAGCCCTCGGCCGTGGCGGCCGTCCTGAACAGCTCGGCGGAGGCGCCGAAGTTGTCGTCCCAGCCGAGCCAGCCGTGATGTCCCGCGTCCACGTAGTTGTAGACGTTGGCGATCGAGCCCAGCTTGTTCAGGGCGTAGCCGACGCCCTTGACGTAGTTGCCGTTGGCCTTCATGACGTCGCAGTTCGCGGTCGCGGTCGGACGGCCGGAGACGTTGGTGACGAGGTTGGGCAGGGAGTCGATCTCGACGGTGGTGACGATCCGCAGCCCCGCGTACTTCGCGTCGCCGAGGATCGCCGCGATCGGGTCGATGTACTGCGTCCTGTACCTGTCGATCTCCGTCGGCCCGAGCTCCCCGTTGGAGGCGAGGGCGGCGCAGTCGCGGCCGGGCAGGTTGTAGATCACCAGCTGGACGACGAGCTCGCCGCCGCCCTTCTGCCGCAGGGCCTCGTCGAGGTGGGCGCGCAGGCCCATCGAGCTCGCGGAGCCGTGGACGGCGGCGATCCGGTCCAGCCAGACGCCGGTGGGCTGGTTCGCCACCTTGGTACCGCCCGGCTCGGCCGCCGCCTTGGCGGACCACTCCGGGTTCACGTACACCTTGGCGCCCGCGTACGGGTTGTCGGCCCTGGTCCCGGCCGGCGGGGTCGTCGGCGGTGTGGTGGGGGGAGTGGTCGGGGGCGTCGTCGGAGGGGTGGTGGGCGGTGTGGTGGGTGGCGTCGCCCCGTTGCAGACGACGCCGTTCAGCGTGAAGACCGACGGCACGGCGTTGGTCCCGCCGTATGAGCCGTTGAAGCCGAAGGACGTCGAACCGCCCGTGGCCAGGGTGCCGTTGTAGGAGACGTTCTTCGCGGTGACGGCGGCGCCGGACTGGGTGATCGCGGCGTTCCAGCCCTGGGTCACCTTCTGGTCGCCGCCGAAGGACCACTCCACGGTCCAGGCGGAGACCGGGTCCCCGGTGTTGGTGACGGTCACGTCGGCGCCGAAGCCGGTGTTCCACTGGCTGGAGATCCGGTAGTCGACCCGGCAGCCCGGGGTCGCGGCCCCGGCGGCGGCCGTGCCGATCACGGTGGCGGTGGCGCCGGTCGCCGTGATCAGACCGAGGGCCGCGAGCAGGGCGGTACGGCTGGTTGAGCGGCTCATGGGGGTGAAGCCCCTTTCAGTGTCCGTTCAGGGTGCGCAGGTGGTCGCGCAGCCCGATGCCGAATGCGGTGGGGGTGCCGTCGTACGAGGTGATCAGGGCCGGTCCGGAGCCGCAGCTCCAGGTGTTCCAGGTCCAGCCGAGATACGACAGGGCGCGGTCGTCGAACCACTTCATGACGCGGTCGACGAACGCGTGCCCGCAGGTGTTCTCGCCGATCTCGCCCGCCACCAGGGGGACCCGGGCGGCGACCGGGGCGAGGGTGCCGTCCCAGCACGTCTCGTCGGAGCAGGAGTTGAAGTTGTAGACGTGCCAGGCGGCGGCCGTGCGGCTCGCCGGGTCCTGGGGGGCGTACGCGAGCCACTGGCTCAGATCGTTGGCGTACGCGATGCCGGGCACGAGGAGCACGTTGCGCGCCCCGGTCGCCCGGACCGCGTCCACGAGGTCCTGCATGCCGGCGACCTCGTAGCCGATGCCGGGACAGCTGCCGCCGTCGCGCCAGCAGCTCCAGGCCTGGGCGGCGGTGGCGGTCGCCCGGTCCGGGTAGGGCTCGTTGAAGAGGTCGAAGACCACCCGGAGGTCGTTCTTGAAGGTGTCGGCCACCGAGGTCCAGAACGCCGGGGTGTACCGTGCGTCGGGCATCGGCTTCTGGCAGGTGGCGTGGACGTCGGCGCAGCCGGAGGAGTTGCCGGTGTACTGGCCGTGGGTCCAGTGCAGTTCGACGACGGGCGTCATGCCGTGGGCGATCACCCGGTCCACCAGGTCCTTGACGGCGGTGACGTAGGCGGCGCCCCGGTACTCGGGCCGGACGTTGTCCAGGCCGAGCCAGCACTCCTCGTTGAGCGGGATGCGTACGGCGTCGGCCTTCCAGTCGGCGATGGCACGGACGGAGGCGTCGTCGACGGGGCCGTCGAACACGCCGTGGCCCTGCACGCACATGAACTCGCCACCGGAGCGGTTCACGCCGAGCAGCCGCCGGGCGGCACCGTTCCCGTCGACGAGCCGGTTGCCGACCACGGTCAGCTCGGGCGCGCCGGTGGTGGGGGCGGGGGGTGTGGGTGTGGGTGTGGGTGTGGGAGTCGGGGTGGGTGTGGGAGTCGGGGTCGGGGTGTTCCCCGGTCCCTGGGCGCACACCGCTCCGTTGAGCGTGAACGTCCCCGGAGCGGGGTTGGTGCCGGACCAGGAGGCGAGGAAGCCGGTGGTCGCACTCGCACCCGTGGCCAGCGCGCCGTTCCAGCTCTCGTTCAGGGCCGTGGCGGTCGCGCCCGACTGGGACCACTGGGCGCCCCAGCCCTGACGGACGACCTGGCCGACCGGGAAGTCGAAGGCGAGTTTCCAGGAGGTCAGCGCGGGGCCGTCGTTGGTGACGGTCACCGCACCCTGGAAGCCGCCGGCCCAAGAGCCGGCGACGGAGTACGTGACGGTGCAGGGCGGTGCGGCCGCGGCTCCTCGGGCCGTACCGGTCATGGCGAGAGCAGTGCTCGCCATGGTGAGCGCCGCTCCCGCGAGCAGCGCGGACAGACGCGGGGGGTGTCGCATGAGCGAGTCCTTCAGCGAGGGCACGGCCCTGACGGCGTGCCGACGGAATGGATTCGCTCCCACTGGTGGGGCCAGACCGTAGCGCCAACCGGCGCCAAGGAAAAGAGGAGTTGTTCAAATTCGCCGGGCGGCGCCTTCGACTCTTCGCGCGTCTTGACGGCGTCTTCCCGGGTCTGCACAGTGGGAGCGCTCCCACTGGTTCAGAGCTTGACCGTGTCCCACCCCGGCACCCCTCACCTCCCGAGCCGCGAGGAGAACCCCGGCATGCCACCAGGACCGCCACGCTCGCCCCCGCGCCCACGTTCATGCCCTCGTTCATGCAGGGGTTCGCGCCGTTGTGGCCGGGGCCCGGCACCGGGGACCGGGACTGTGGCCGGGGTCGGGCGGATCCGCGGGAGGGTCCGCCCGACCCCGGTCAGGGCCTCAGGAGGTGATGAACTTGGGGTCGAGACCGAGCTCGTGGTTCTTGATCGCCTCGCGAACGCCCTTGACGAAGCCGTTCCAGAAGTAGTCCGCGTAGGGGCTGTCCATGCTGGGCACGCCGGCGGTCGTCCGGCGGTTGTCCGCGCCGGAGAAGGTGCCGAACATGGCCTCGCGCAGCCCCGTCGATATCTCCAGCTGGGCGCCCCCGCCGGAGCGGGTCCGGTTGACGATGTTGGCCGGGTCGTCGCCGTTGATGGGGTCGTCGGCACCCGCGATGACGACGTTCACGTTCCAGTTGATGCTGGTGGTGGGGGAGGTGATCCCGTACTTCGCGAGGGAGGCCAGCAGGTTGCGCTTGAGGCGCTCGTCCCGGCCGCCGATGATGACCTTCCGCTCGGCCGAGTCGAAGCCGTGGAGGGAGACGGCGTACAGGTTGTTCGCGCACACGGCGAGCGCGGCCGGGTCGTCGCAGTTGGTGGACGTCACGTGCTGGGCGGCCGAGTTCTTCAGGGTCTCGAACATCCAGAAGTCGCGCTGCGGCTCGCCCGGCGCCGTCGAGGCGGCCGGGTCGGTGTCGTACGCGAAGGGCTTGTAGCCGGCGATCGCCATGCACAGCTCGCTGGTGCCGGCCTCGATGCCGCCGCCGTGCGGGGCGATGACGGCGGTGCTGCCGAGCGGGAGGCTGGAGGCCTTGGTGTTGTCCGTGACCGCGGCCGGTGCGCCGATGCGGAAGCGGCGCATCCAGTCGGTGCCCTCCAGGGCCGCGTTCTTGCTGTAGAGCTCGGTGTTGGAGCCGTACGTGTCGGCCGCGGCGGCCGGCGTCGCGCCGCTGCCGGCGATGGCGTTGAGGGTGGGCAGGGCGGCCGCGGCGGCGACGGCGGAGGCGAGCACGGAGCGTCGGCTGGTGTTCTTCATGGGGTGATCTTGCACTGAGGGCTGACCGCGCCCGTCACGCGGGGTGCCCCTGACATGACAAGCCTGCGCGGTGGGCCGTCAGCAGTCGGCCGGCCGAGGCTCCGCCCGACCGTCGCCCGGCGGCGGTCCGAACTCCAGCCGCACCGTGTCGGTCCGGGGGAGGACGAGTGCGACCCCGTCCGCCGGTGTCCACCGGGTCGGTACCAGGACGTACTGGTTTCCCGACTGGAGGATGAGCACCAGTCCGTCGTAGCGGTAGCCGTAGGCGGGCTCGTCGTCCGCGGACGCCACGCAGCGGGTCTCGCGGACGCCGGGGCCCCCGATGGCGAGGCCGTGCTCGTCGTAGACCACGGTCGAGGGGTAGTCGGCGAGCCGGGCCGCGAACCGCTCGGCCCGGACGGTGCCGACCGAGGCGGCGTAGTCGTTGGTGGCCCACACGATGCCGAGCATGACGAGGGCGAAGACGACCGACCACTCGGCGAAGGTGGCCCATTCGGGGCGGGGAGCCGACGCCGGCGGGAGAGTGGCCGCGGACGGGGGCGTGGAGTCGGGTACGGAGGTCGGCGTGAGTGTGCGCGTAGGTGTCGGTGCGGGTGCGGGTGCGGGTGCGGGTGCGGGCGCCGGTCCGGGCGCGGGCGCCGGTGCCGGTGCCGGGGCCGCCGGAGCCGGATCGGGCTGTGGGTCCGGTGCGGTGGCTGTGGGCGCCGTGGCCGTCGCATGCCGTCGCGTCAGGCTCCGGGCGTACGCCAGCAGGACGACTCCGATGGAGAGGCTCAGCGGCGCCAAGGTGAGCACGTCGCTGAGGAAGGTGACCCGGAACGTCGACCACAGGCCCCCGAGCGCCAGCAGGAATCCGGCCCACACGAGGGCCGCCGTCACCCGGCGCCGGGCCGTCGGCCCCATCCGCGCGGCCGGCGCGCGCCGCGCCAGGTCGTACCCCCAGAAGGCGATCACGCCGAGGGACGCGAGCACGGTCAGCGGCACCCACAGGACGTCCAGGCTGCGCATCAGGTAGTCCGCCGTGCTGAAGCCGAGGACGGTGGAGTTCACCCTGAAGTACGCGAAGAACCAGTACGCGTGGTAGTAGCCGAAGTAGTAGAGCAGCGCGGTGACCAGGCTCGTCGGCGCGGCGACGGCGCCGACGAGCGTGCCGAGCCGGCCGAGGCCGCCGGCGCCTTCGTTCACGAGGACGGGGACGGGGCGCTCTCGGCGGTCGGTTCCGGGCCGTCGGCCGGCCCCGTGGTGCCGATCGGGTCGGGCGGGTCCGTCGGCCCTTCGGTGTCCGTGCCGCACACGCCCACGACGGACACGGTCCCGCCCCGTTCGATCAGGGTCTCCGCGGCGGGTTCCACGTGGTCGTAGCCGCAGGGCCCGTCGGTCAGGGCGCCGCTCTCCTCGCGGTAGACGCGCTCCAGGACCACGCAGAGCGTGCCGTCCTTGCAGGCGCCTTCGAACAGCTTCTTGATGTCTTCCCAGTTGGCGCGGCCGGTGGCGGTGTCGTCGTCGAACAGGAAGCCGTTCCGGCCCCACTCCGGGATCCTGAGCGGCCCCGGGAGGCCGCCGTCACCGCCCTCGCTCCCGCCGCCTCCGCCCTTGCCGGGCGCCGGCCGGCCGCCCGCACCGACACTGCTCCCGCCGTCTCCCGTGTCGTCGCAGGCCACGGCGGCGGGCAGGCAGAGGAGAAGCGCGACGGCCAGACGGGCAGCGCTCGTCGACATCCACATGACGCATCACCGATCCCCCGACGATGAAGTGGTGCTCGGAGGATGACACACGCGTCACCCTGCGTACAGGGAGGTGCGCGCGGCCGGTCAGCGCACGCCGAGCAGATGCTCCAGCGCCAGCTGGTCGAGCCGCTCGAAGGCCATCGAACGCCCGGCCGCAGCGTCCGCGTCGAAGGTCTCGTACGCGGTGGGGTCGCCGAGCAGGCCCGCGAGGCCGTCGGCGGCGGTGGGCACGGCCAGTTCGTCGAGGCGGGAGGCGGCGAGCGCGGCCCGCACCTCGGGGTCGGCGCGGAAGGCGGCGGCGCGCTCCTTGAGGAGGAGGTAGTTGCGCATGCAGTTCTTCGCGGACTCCCACACGCCGTCGAAGCCGTCGGTGCGCACGGGCTTGAAGTCGAAGTGGCGGGGGCCCGCGTAGCCGGCCGTCTCCAGGAGATCGACCAGCCAGAAGGCCTGGCGCAGGTCGCCCGCGCCGAAGCGGAAGTCCTGGTCGTACTTGATGCCGGACTGGCCGTTGAGGTCGATGTGGAAGAGCTTGCCCGCCCACAGCGCCTGCGCGACCCCGTGCGGGAAGTTCAGCCCGGCCATCTGCTCGTGGCCCGTCTCCGGGTTGACGCCCACGAGTCCGGGCCGCTCCAGGCGCTCGATGAAGGCGAGGGCGTGGCCGATGGTGGGCAGCAGGATGTCGCCGCGCGGCTCGTTCGGCTTGGGCTCGATGGCGAAGCGCAGGTCGTAGCCCTGCTCGGTGACGTACTGCCCGAGCAGGTCGAAGGCCTCCTTCATCCGGTCGAGCGCCACGCGCACGTCCTTGGCGGCGCCGGACTCGGCGCCCTCCCGCCCGCCCCAGGCCACGTACACCGAGGCGCCGAGCTCGACGGCGAGGTCGATGTTGCGGATCGTCTTGCGCAGGGCGAAGCGGCGCACGTCCCGGTCGTTGGCGGTGAAGGCGCCGTCCTTGAAGACGGGATGGGTGAAGAGGTTGGTGGTGGCCATGGGCACCTTCAGGCCCGTCCGGTCGAGCGCGCCGCGGAAGCGCTTGACGGCCGCGGCCCGCTCGGTTTCTTCCGCTCCGAAGGGAATGAGGTCGTCGTCGTGGAAGGTGACGCCGTACGCGCCGAGGGCGGCGAGCCGTTCCACCGACTCGACCGGGTCGAGGGCGGGGCGGGTGGCGTCCCCGAACGGGTCGCGGCCCTGCCAGCCGACGGTCCACAGGCCGAAGGTGAAGCGGTCGTCGGGGGTGGGAAGAAGTTCCTGCGGCATGTCCGGCTCCTTCGCGAGGCTGGCCGCCTTATTTGTTTTCTGAGATAACTAATACCGTCGGGGACGGGGCGGGCGCCAGTGCCCGCACGCGACGGAGAGAACCGGAAGGAGAGGTGGCCATGCCGGAACGCCCGGTGGTGATCGGCGTCGACAGCTCCACCCAGTCCACCAAGGCCGCGGTCGTCGACGCCGAGACCGGCGCGCTGCTCGCCGTCGGCCGCGCGCCGCACACCGTCACGGGCACCGGCGGGGCCCGGGAGAGCGACCCCGAGGCCTGGTGGGCCGCGCTCGGCCAGGCCGTGGCGGCAGCCCTGAAGGAGGCGGCCGTGCCTCCCGCCGCCGTCACCGCGATCGCCGTCGCCGGACAGCAGCACGGCCTCGTCACCCTCGACGCGGCGGGCCGCCCGCTGCGCCCCGCCCTCCTGTGGAACGACACCCGCTCCGCACCCCAGGCCACTGCCCTCACCACCGCACTCGGGGGCCCGCGGGCCTGGCTCGCCCGCACCGGCTCCGTTCCCGTCGCCGCCGTGACGGCCGCGAAGTGGCGGTGGCTGCGCGACCACGAACCAGCCACCGCCGCCCGCACAGCCGCCGTCCGCCTCCCGCACGACTTCCTCACCGAGCGCCTCTGCGGGGAGGCGGTGACCGACCCGGGCGACGCTTCGGGCACGGGGTGGTACGCCACGGGCGCGAACACCGCGGAGCCGCGACAGCCGGCCACCCCGGAGCCCGCGCGACCGGCCCCGCACACCGAGAACCCGGCTCCCGGGCCGGCCGCGCCCCCCACCGCGTACGACCGGGGCATCCTCGACCTCCTCGGTCTGGACCCCGCCCAGCTCCCGGCGGTCGCCCCGACCGGCGGCACTCGCGTAGGCACCCTGACGCGCGCCGCCGCCGAGGCACTCGGCCTGCCGCCGGGCGTCGCCGTCGCGGCCGGAACGGGCGACAACATGGCGGCCGCCGTCGGCCTCGGCCTGGGCGCGGGCGGTCTCCTGGACCACCCCGTGGTCAGCCTCGGCACCTCGGGCACGGTCTTCGCCGCCACCCGCACCCGCCCCGCGAGCCCCGGCATCTCCGGATTCGCCGCGACCGACGGCACCTACCTGCCGCTCGGCTGCACCCTGAACTGCACACTCGCGATCGACCGGATCGCCGGCCTCCTCGACCTCGACCGCGAGAGCGCGGTCCCCGGGGAGGGCCTCGTCCTCCTGCCGTACCTCGACGGCGAACGCACCCCCGACCTCCCGCACGCCACGGGGCTCCTCACTGGCCTGACGCACGCCACCACCGCGCCCGCCCTGCTCGGAGCCGCCTACGAGGGTGCCGTCTTCACCGTGCTGCGCGCCCTCGACGAACTGCTCGCCACCTGCGGCCTCGATCCCGCCGAACCGGCCGTACGGGACCGGCCCCTGCGCCTGATCGGAGGCGGCGCCCGCGGCCGCGCGTGGACCGAGACGGTCCGCCGGCTCTCCGGCCGCCCACTCGTGGTCCCCGCCGCCACCGAACTCGTCGCCCTCGGCGCCGCCGCCCTGGCCGCGGCGGCGGCCACCGGGACGGACCCGGTGGCGCTCGCCGGGCGGTGGGGGACGGGCGAGGGGGTGACGCTCGATCCGGTGGAGCGGGACGAGGAGACGTGGACGCGGATCGAGAAGGTCCTCAGCCAGGCTGCGCCGACCCTCCTCGCCTGACGGCCGGTGGCACTCCGCCGCCGAGGCGGCGGCTGCCGCAAGTGATGGATGCTGCGGGGCAACCCTCGGGACAGTGAGGGGGCGTTGAGGGGCCCGGGCCCGGGGCCCGGGGCCCGGGCCGTCAGGGCGCGGCGGCCGGTTCCGTCGGGGTGCGCAGTTGTTCGGCCGCGTCCGAGACGCGGCGGAGCAGGGAGAGGAACTGGGCCTGCTCCTCGGGGGCCAGCGGGGCCAGGAAGATCTGGTTCATGCGGGCCGTGCGCACGGTCAGTCGGCGGTGCGTGCGCTCCCCGTCCTCGGTGAGCCGGAGGACGGATCGGCGGCCGTCGTCAGGATCGCGCACCTTGTCGAGGAGACCGCGGCGGGTCAGCCGGCTGACGACCTCGGCGATGGTGGAGCGGTCCAGGCCCACCCGTTCGCCCACGGTGCGCTGGTCCAGGCCGGCTCGGCCAGCAGGGCGTTGAGGGACGCCGAACTGGGGGGAGGTGATCTCCTCCGAGACCATGGTCGTCCACAGCAGGTGATGCGCCTGCTGGAGTCGCCGGGCGAGATGCCCGGGGTGCGTGGTCAGGTCCACCGCGGCCATGGTGCGCCTCCTGGTGCCGTTTCGTCGCGTGCACGGAACGATACCCCGCGCTGCCGCTCCGGCGTTCGGACCCGTTGACGAAGGGTGTTCGGGTGCCAGCATGGCCCGGTCGGGGCAGTTAGTCAGTGCACTGACTAAATTCTGCGACGGTCGACGACATCGACCGCCGATCTTCCGTATTGCTTCCGCTCGGATCGAAACGAAGGGCCTCCCCATGACAAGGTGGTCGCCACCGCCGCCGAAGCGGTGGCCGACGTCCCCGACGGGGCGTCGCTCGCCGTGGGCGGCTTCGGCCTCAGTGGCGTACCGAACGTCCCTCATCCAGGCGCTGCACGAACGCGGGCGTCAGCGGCCTGGGCGTCGTCTCCAACAACTGCGGGGCCATGGACTCCGGCCTCGCCGTCCTGCTCGTCGCGGGCCGCATCGCCCGCGTCACCGGCTCGTACATCGGGCGCCAACAAGGAGTTCGCCCGCCAGTACCTCGGCGGCGAACTGGACGGTCGAGCTGATCCCGCAGGGCACCCTCGCCGAACGCCTCCGGGCCGGCGGCTGCGGCATCACCCGCCTTCTACACCCCCGCTGGCGTCGGCACCCAGGTCGCCGACGGCGGACTGCCCTGGCGCTACGACGGCGAGGGCGGGGTCGCGCTCGCCTCCCCGGCGAAGGAGGTGCGGGAGTTCGACGGCGTCCCGCACGTCCTGGAGCGCCGCCATCCGCACCGACTTCGCACTCGTCCGCGCCGCCAAGGGCGACCGGCACGGCAACCTCGTCTTCCACGCCTCCGCCCGCAACTTCAACCCGCTCGCCGCGATGGCCGGCCGGATCACGGTTCGCCGAGGTCGAGGGAACTGGTCGAACCCGGCGCCATCGACCCCGACCGGGTCCACCTCCCCGGGATCTTCGTCCAACGGGTCGTCGCCCTCACCCCCGCCCAGGCCGCCGCCAAGGGCATCGAGCGGCGCACGGTCTCCGCGCCCGCGGTACTGAGAGACGGAGTAGGCCGGCATGACTGGAACGCGAGCAGATGGCCGCCCGAGCCGCCCGCGAACTGGCGCGACGGACAGTACGTCAACCTCGGCATCGGCCTGCGACGCTCATCCCCAACACCTCCCGCAGCGTCGAGTCTGTCCTCGAATCCGAGAACGGCATCCTCGGCACCGGTCCTACCCCACCGACGACCACGTCGACCCCGACCTCATCAACGCGGGCAAGGAGACCGTGACCGTCCTCCCGGCGCCTCCTTCTTCGACTCCGCCCTCTCCTTCGGCATGATCCGCGGCCGGTCACATCGACGTCGCCGTCCTCGGCGCCATGCAGGTCTCCGCCCGCGGCGACTCGCAACTGGGCCGTCCCGGCCGCATGGTCACCGGCATCGGGGGCGCGATGGACCTGGTCCACCGGCGCCCGCACGGTCATCGTCGTGATGACCCACACGCCAAGGACGGCACCCCGGAAGGTCGTCGAGGAGTTGCGATCTGCCCCTCACCGGGCGCGCCTGCGTCGACCGCATCGTCACCGACTCTGCGTCCTCGACGTCACCGGCGACGGGCTCGTCCTCGTCGAGACCGCCCGGCGTGACGGCGCAGGAGGTCGCGGAGAAGACGGCCGGCACCGGTGCGGATCCCGTCGGCCCCGACGCGGGGAGACTGACCGCCCCGACGCCGGGAGATGACCTCCACGACGCCGGGACCGACCGCCTGTGACGCCGGAACCCGACCGCCCCGAGGCCGGAGACTGACCGCCGGGCCCCACCGGCCCCACCCGGACCCACCGGCCCACCCGGGCCCGGCCCCAAGCGCCCGGCCTCCCGGGCCGCCCGGTGTTCCCCGGCCCCCCCGGGCCGCCCCGGCTTCCCCCGGCCTCCCGGATTTCCTCGGCCTCCCGGATCTCCCGGGCTTTCCTGGCCGACAGGTCCCGGCGGACTTCCGAACCCCCTGGACCGACCGGTCCCCCACGTACACCCCGCCCCCGATCCACCCCCAGGAGCCTCCATGGCCGACCTCACCCAGGCGCACATAGACGCCGAGATCGACGCCCACCAGGACGCCTACGGACAAGGCCCTCGCCGCCGGCGCGCGCCCCGTCACCACCCGCCGCGCGACTAACGCCCCCTACCGCAGCTCGCGTCCTGCGCCACCCCCGGCAGCCGCTCGTCGCGGTGGACGGCGCGGGGACCCCGACGCCGTCGAGCTCACCGGGCCCGTCTTCGGGTCACCGACGTCACCGAGAACCGACAGCGACCTGACCGGGCGCACACCGGCGAGCCCCTGGGGAGCGGATCACCGTGTCGGCCGCCTCCTGGACCGGGAGGGCCGTCCGGTCCGGGCCAGCTTCATCGAGATCTGGCAGGCCAACGCCTCGGGCCGGTACGCCCACCTCCGCGACCAGCACCCGGCGCCGCTCGACCCGCACTTCAGCGGGTGGCAGAACCCTGACGGATGATCAGGACGGTACGCCTTCGCCACCATCAAGCCCGGCGCCTACCCCTGGCGCAACCACACCAACGCTGGCGCCCGCCCACATCCACTCTCGGTCTTCGGCACGGCGTTCGCGCAGCGGCTCGTCACCCAGATGTACTTCCCCGGGGACCGCTCCTCGCCCACGACCCGATCATGCGCTCGGTCACACGAGGCGCCGCACGCGAACGGCTCGTCGCCCGTTACGAACACGGCCTGTCCGCACCGGA